>CAZBSB010000127.1:0-6975 GCA_964494535.1 uncultured Rhodospirillales bacterium | reverse complement strand
CACGGATGGGTGTTCAAGTCCGATGGCGCTTTCCAGGCGGCCCCCGTCGCCAGGGAGACCATGCAGGGGCACCTACGGAGCAAGGACGAACTCGGGTTGCAGCGTGGGCGGGTTGAGCTCTACACGGGGATGGTGTTCGTCACCTTCGATGAGACCGCTCCGCCGCTGCGAGAGTATCTCGGCCCGATGACGTGGTACTGGGATCTCATGTTCGATCGGACCCGACGCGGGATGACGGTCTTGGGCCACCCACAGCGTTTCATCATCCCCGCAAACTGGAAGTGTGCTGCCGAGCAGTTCGCCGGAGACATCTTCCACACTCTCACCCTGCACCGCTCCATGCAGGAGTTGGCGCTGCTGGGAGCGGCGGCGGAAGAGCCGGCGATGGCCGGTGTGAGTGCCAGCTTCAACGGCCACTTCGTACGATGCTTCGATCTGAGGGAAGAGCACTACCTCACGGCGATGAAGGGCAAGAATCTCGCCGCGATGTCTCCGATGGAGCGGCTCCGGCTGGCGCCTCCGCCGGGGATGTCGTCCGACATGGTCGAGGACTTGCCCCAGCGATTCGGCGAGGGGCAACTCCAAGTGCTCACGCAGTTCACCCCGCAGGTGGGTCAGCTGTTTCCCAACGTCGCAGTGTTCGCGATGCCGTTCCAGTTCCCGGACGGAACCGTTTCGGCATTCTTCAGCTGGCGAGTGTGGGTGCCGAAGGGACCGGACCACTTCGAATTGTTCCACTGGACTCTGGTCGAGCGCGACGCGCCGAAGGAACTTGCCGAATCCATGAATCTGATGACCGCTGCGACATTCGGGATAAGCGGGTTCGTGGAGGCCGACGACACAGATACCTGGCCGATGCAAAGCGCGGCGGCGCGAGGTGCCCTCGGGCGTCAGTCGAAGCTTCGGTATCAGGCGATCACCGGGGAGAACAAGCCTGACGACTGGCCGGGACCCGGGCACGTTTACGCCGGATTCCCGAAGGACGACACGCAGTGGAACTTCTGGCTGCGCTACAGCGAGTTCATGGAAGGGAGACCGTGGTGACTACAGAGGCCACACCAGACATCGACGCCTCGCTGTCGGGCGCCGCAGCCCAGTCGGGTGTCAGCTATCCGACGCCGCGCGGCGCGCGAATCCCGATGACTGATCCGCGCCATTTCGAGATCGTCGGGTTCTTGGAGGACGAGTCCGCACTGCTGGACTCCGATGACCTGACCGGCTGGGCCGGTCTGCTCGCACCAGACATCGTCTATCGGGCCCCGGTGCGGACAACCCGTGATCATCGCAACAGCGGCGTTTTCGAGTCAGACATGTATCTGTTCAACGAGAACATCATGACGCTGATGCTCAAGATCATGCGGATGACACAGACCGACAGCGCCTGGGCGGAGAATCCGCTGTCGCGCACCCAACGGATTGTGCACAAGGTGCGGGCCTTCGAGACCGACCTGGCAGGCGAGTACGAGGTGCACAGTTCGGTCCTGTTGCTGCGATCTCGTTACGACGAAGCGAAGCTCGAGCTACTTCCAGCCCGGCGAGTCGACATTCTCCGTGGAGGTGACGAGTGGAAGATCGCATCGCGCACCATCTTCTTCGACCAGGCCACGCTTGGCGTGCAGAACCTCGCGATCTATCTGTGAGCTGGGGGAGCTAATTGCCTTCTGCAACAGAGATTTCTGGTTACACCGCGGGTACCTGGGCGATCGACCCGGCCCGATCGGAGTTGCGGTTCAGTGTCAAGCATCTCGGAGTGCAAACCGTTCGTGGCGTCCTCCGGGTCGAGGGGCAGATCGTGGTGGCTGACGACCCGCTGGATTCCGCCGTGGTGGCAACGATCGACCTTGATTCTGTCGACACCAAGAGCGCGGGTCGCGACAAGGCGATCCGCTCAGCGCCGCTGTTTGACGTCGCCAGCCGCCCTACGGCCGGCTACCGCTCCACCGGCATCGCGGCCGACTCGGTCGGCGGCGATCAGCGCGGGTTCACCCTGAGTGGAGAACTGACTTTCATGGGCGTCACCAGATCTGTGCCATTGCGGATCCGCCTGGAGCGGTTCGTCACAGAGGCTGGCCGGACAACGCCGATCTTCACCGGACGGGGACAGATCGTTCGTCGCGACTTCGGACTCGTTTATCGCGTCCGCCCCAGCTTTCTGGACCGGGCGATCGGTCAGACCGTCGACATCGATATCCGGCTGGAGGGTTCACCCTGAAGATCGCGAGAATCCGTTTAGATCAGAAAGACTCGTGGGCTGTCGTCGATATCGGCGCCGGAACGGTGCAGCCCATCCGCGGCGAGATCGCGGACTGGGGTCCCGACGCGTCGGAGGGTAAGGCCGTTTTCGAGTATGCCGGTCCGCCTGTGGCGCTCGAGGACGTGCGCCTTCTGCCGCCGGTCACGGCGACTTCCACAATCGTGGGCGTCGGCATGAACTACTGGACGCATCTGGAAAAGCTCGGCGTCACCGAACGCCCACCCAGCACCGTCGGGTTCCTCAAACCGCGAGTCGCGATCATCGGCCACGGTGACGAATTGGCGAACCCTGCGATCACCGACCAGCTGGACTTCGAAGTCGAACTGGTGGCGGTGATGGCAAGACCGGTCGCGACAGCTGATGGGCACCTGACAGACGCGGTACTCGGCTACACCGTGGGTAACGACGTCAGCGCGCGTGACGCTCCGTCGCCGTTGGGCGGACTTGACCTGTTCACGATGAAGGCGCTCACCGGAGCAACGCCGGTCGGACCGTGGATCACCACCAAGGACGAGTTCGGTGGTTCAGGTCAGATTGATGTGGGCATCTCGTTGCGTGTCAATGGGGAGGAGCGACAACACGATCGAACCACGAAAATGATCTGGAGCCTCGACGAGTGTCTGGACTATGTGGTCGCGCGGGTTGCTCTCGATGCCGGTGACATCGTGTTCACCGGTACTACCGACGGTGTCGGGATGGAGGATGGCAGGTTCCTCAAGGAGGGCGATGTCGTCGAGGCCGAGATCGACGGTATCGGCGTCCTGCGCAACACTGTTGGCGCCAAACGTGCGGCTGGCACCTAGGTGATCAGCTCACCGCCTTGCGGCGTGCCCCACTGCGCGACTTCTTCGGTTCCAATCCTGCGGCGACGCCGAGTGCAACGCACAGGTCGCGCAAATCGCGATAGTCGTCTGCCGGCATGAAGTAATTCGAAAAGGCGATGCGAATAATGATTTGCACGACTTCGTCCACTGTCGCCACGCCGAGTTGCACGGCGGGGCTGTGAGCAAGGACCGGCTCGAGGGCGTCGTGAATCACTCCCGACAATTTCGGCACCACGCTCTTGATGTAGGTGAGCACGAACCCGGGTTCCATCTGACCGAGTTGCACCGTCGCGGGATTGTCCTGCCAGAACCTCAGCATGACTTCGACAACGACGCGAAAGCGATCGGCGGGTTCGGGCTCGTCGGCGATCGCCTCCTGGATGATGCCTCTCAACCTCATCATGTAGTGATCACCGAGCGCCGAGAGAATGTCTTCCTTGTTCTTGAAGTACCGGTAGAGGGTCCCTGGCGACACGCCCGCCTCGGTGGCGATGTCGCTCATCGTCAGCTTCTTTGGGCCCTGACGCGCAAGCGCATTCAGCGTCCCATTGAAGATACGGGCCTCGGTGGTTGCCCTAGCTGCCAACAGACCGGCCTTCCGTTGCGACGTTGAGCCCGCCGAAACAAGCGTGCTTACCGAAGCATAACCCAATTGGGCGAGTCATACATATTGAAGAACATGCACACAATCGATATTGTTTATTCAAAATAGGGAGGACCGTCTGTTTGGCCGGCGAAGCCGGCCGTGCCGACGGGCGATCAAGGAGGATCAACGAACCCATGGGTGCCGTACTCGCCGCCGGTGTGACACATTTCCCACCGCTGGCTCTTCCAGATGAGCGAATGGCCGATGTGTTCCGGTGGGCACTTCGTGACCCCGAACTGCCCGCGGACAAGCACGACCCAGCCGCGCTGTCGAGCCTTCTTGTTCGCGAACTGGGCGACGACGAGGGACTCGCTGCGGCGGCAGCCCACCGCGAAGAGCTGCGGCAGAACTTCCAGCGGGTGCGCGACGCGCTCGACGACTTCGCCCCCGACGTCGTGTTGATCTGGGGCGACGATCAGTACGAGCTGTTCCACGAAGACTGCGTTCCGCCGTTCGCGGTGTGCGCCTTCGACGACCTGGAAACGCAGCTGTGGCAACGACCGTTCTACAAGGGCCGGCCCAACGCGTGGGGTGAGGCCGCAGATAAGCCGTACCCGATCAAGGGCGCGGCCCGGGCGGGCAAGAAACTGACCACCGAACTCCTGGACCGCGGCTTCGATATCGCCTACAGCTATCAGCCCCTGCCGGATCGGCCGATGCCGGCCGCGTTCGCGAACACGTTGCGCTACCTCGACTGGAGCGGTGAGGGCTTCCCGTATCCCTCGTTGTTCTTCTCCATCAATTGTTATGGCCGCCGATTGGTCAAGCACAAGGGCGGGCTGGCGTACCTGAGCAGCATGCCCAAGGACATCTCCGAACTGGACCCACCGGCGCCGTCACCGGCTCGCTGCTTCGACCTCGGCGCGGCGGTGGCAGAGATCTGCCTCGAGAGCAAGTCGCGAGTCGCCTTGGTTGCGTCGTCAAGCTGGTCGCATGCCTTCCTCAACGAGGCGAGCCACTTCCTGCTCCCGGACACGGCCGCAGATCGGCAGTTGTTCACGCAGCTTCATGGTGACAAGCCGCGCGCCTGGCGCGATGTGACCCTTGCGGAGGTCGAGCAGGCGGGACAGCACGAGATGCTCAACTGGTTCTGTCTTGCCGGTGCCGTGGACCGTCTCGGCGTGCAGCCCGAGTGGATGGAGATGATCGAGACCGACCTCTTCACCTCGAACAAGGTCTTCGGCGTCTACCAGGTGGCCGGGGGCAACTGAGATGGGCGCATTCACGGGCAAGTGCGTCATCGTCACCGGTGCCGCGGGCGGCATCGGGACGGCGTTGAGTGAACGATTCGCGACGGCCGGCGCGTCGCTGGTGCTGGCCGACACCAACGACGAGGGCCTGGCCAAGCTGGCCGCGAAGCTCGAAGGCGATTACGCCGCGCCGGTGACCACCAGCGTCGGTGACCTGAGCACGCGGGCAGCGGCTGAACAGATGGTCCAGCAGGCGATTTCGGTCTTCGGTCGTCTCGATGTGCTGGTCAACAACGCCGGTGGCGGTGTCATCCGGCCGACGCTCAGCCAAACCGAGGAAACCCTGCAGGCAACGATCAATCGCAACCTGTGGTCGGCGCTGCGGTCGACGCTGGCGGCCCTGCCGGTGATGCTCGAGGCCGGCAAGGGCCGGATCATCTTCATCGGTGCCGACTCGGTTCGCAACGGGCTGGAGGACCATGCGATGTACAACGCCGCCAAGGGCGGCGTGCATGCGGTCGCCGGTAGCTTGTCGCGTGAATTCGGCAAACAGGGCGTCACATTCAACGTCGTCGCGCCGCCGGCTGTCCGGTCACCGGAATTCGAGCGGTTCTTGCGCTAACAACCTGAACTGACGAAGCGCTTCGTCTCCCAGATCCCGATGGGCCGGCCCGCAGAGATGAGTGAGGTTGCCGCACTTGTCGAGTTCCTCGCCGGCGATGAGGCGGGATTCATCAACGGCCAGGTGATCGGCGTCAACGGCGGGTCGACGCTCGCATGACCGGCAACGGATACAAGGACCTGGTCGTAGAAACGCCCGGCTCGGAGTTTCGCGTGCACCGCTCGGTCTTCACCGACGAGCAATACATCAAGCGTGAACACAAGACGGTATTCACCAACAACTGGCTCTTCCTCGGACCCGCTTCGGAGGTCCCCAACCCCGGCGATTTCGTGACCCGAAACCTGATCGGCGAACGGTTGATCATGTGCCGGGACAAGAACGGTGAAGTCAGGGTCTTCTTCAACAGCTGCCGGCATCGGGGCGCGCTGGTCTGCCGGGAACGATCGGGCAACACCGAGAGGTTTCGCTGCATCTATCACGCGTGGACGTACCGGAATACCGGCGAGCTGATCGGCGTCGCCGAGCGGGCATCGTTCCCGCCGAGTTTCGAGGTCGAGAAGTCCGGTCTCGACTCGCCTCGCTACGAGATCTACCGCGACTTCGTGTTCCTCACTTTCAACAAGGCCGCCCCGCCTTTGCAGGAATTCCTCAGTCCCGTTCTGCCGTATCTGGATTCGATCATCAACCAGTCGCTCACCGGGCAGATGGAGGTCGTCGAGGGGACGCACTTCTATCAGATGGGCGGAAACTGGAAGCTGATCGTCGAGAACAGCCTCGACGGCTATCACGGCATGGCGGTGCACAAGACGTACTTCGCCTACCTCAACGGGCGTGGCTACGACCTCGGCGGTGGACTGGATGGTGTCGGTGTCGAGTTGGGCAATGGCCATGCCGTCATGCACTACTACGCTCCGTTCGGGCGTTCGGTGGCGCGGCCGGCTCCGGTGATGAGCGATGAGGCAAGACACCGCGTGCATGCTCTGGCCGCGGATCTGGTGGAGAAGTTCGGCGAGGAGACCGCCGAGTTGGTCGGTCAGAAGTCGAAGAACATCCTCATCTACCCGAATCTTCTGATCATCGACGCCGCGTCGCTGCAGGTGCGGGTGCTCGACCCGATCGGCGTCGACCACACCGACGTCACGGCTTGGTGTCTGGCACCGGTGGGCGAGGACGCCGAACTGCGCAAACACAGGATCCAGGGCTATTTGGAGTTCCTCGGCCCCGGTGGGTTCGCCACGCCCGACGACAACGAAGTCATCGAAGCGTGCCAGGAGGGGTACGGACAGGTCCGCGGCACCGAGTGGTCGATTCTCTCGAAGGGCATGGCCAAGGAAGCCCAGAGCCTGACCGACGAGGAGCAGCTGCGCGCGTTCTGGCGTCAATGGCAGAAAGACATCGCTGGAACCGACGAGACGGTTGCCGCCAACGGGGAGCCGAAA
>CAZBSB010000126.1:0-7006 GCA_964494535.1 uncultured Rhodospirillales bacterium | reverse complement strand
CAACAACACGCTGAACGGCAGCGAGGGCGACAACCTCATCCTCGGCCTGGGCGGCAGCGACCAGCTCTATGGCAATGGCGGCAACGACACGCTGGATGGCGGCGCCGGCGTTGATCAGCTCTATGGCGGGCTGGGCGCGGACATTTTCCAGTTCAGCGCGCTGACGGACAGCGTGTATACCACCGGGCAGATGGACAGGATCGCGGACTTCGTGGTGGGCACGGACAAGATTGACGTCACCGGCCTGGGCTTCACCGGCGTGACCACCGGCACGCCCACGGCGGGGCAGCTGAAGGTGAGTTACAATGCCTATTACAACCACACCTATGTCCACGACCTGACCAACGGCACCGGCTTCGGCTTCTACCTGAACGGCAACCACACCGCCATCAGCGACAGCGACTTCATCGGTTTGGCGCCTGCCGGCCTGCGGATGGCCGGCACGTCCAGCAAGCTCGACCCGTCTGACAGCTTCAGCGGCAGACAGGCCGGCTCGAGCAGCAGGGACTTCACCGCCCTCGACAGTGCCGTCCATAACCTCATCAACGCCATGGCCAGCTTCGCCCCGGAACCAGCGAGCAGCACCAGCAGGATCGAAGACCTGCAGCGGCATCAGCTGTATGGCGTGTTGGCGAGCGGAGAGTGAATGGCAAGGGCTTTAGCGGCTCTTTGCTGCTGATACCCGTGTTCTGCCATACCCATCCTCGGTCTGGGGCCGGAACGGCGAACGCCTCTTGACGGCGGGGCTTTTTTGCTGGAATTTCAATCCGTTTTAGCCAAAAGTGAGTCCGATGCCGCAAGCCCAAAAAATATCGCTCGTCCGGCGCCTTTCGCAGGCAGGTACGCTGCTGCACACTTGGCTGCGCGGCGAGAAAGTGGGCAGCGACGATTTTGGCAACACCTACTATCGCAGCAAGAAAGCAGGCGGGCGCGAGCGGCGCTGGGTTATTTATGCCAACGAGCCGGAGGCCAGCACCGTGCCGCCGGAATGGCATGGCTGGCTGCACAATACGCTGCCGGCGCCCTTGCCTGCGGATAGCCCCTTCCGCAAGGCCTGGCAGAAGCCACATGAAGCCAACCTGACCGGCACTGATGACGCTTATTTTCCGCCCGGGCATGTGCTGAAGGGTGGACAGCGCGCCAAATCCACCAGCGACTATCAGGCCTGGCAACCCGAATAGAGGAGCCGTTGATGGGACGGAATGTCATTGAAACGGTGCTGGGCGCGGTGGTGCTGCTGGTTGCCGGGTTGTTCCTGTATTTCGCCTTCAACAGCGCCAATCTACGGCAAGTAAAAGGCTATAAAGTCGAGGCGATTTTTCAGCGCGCCGACGGCTTGAAGACCGGCAGCGACGTGATGGTCAACGGCATCAAGGTCGGCTCCGTGCAGGGGCAAGATTTGATCACCGAAGCCGGGCGCGACCAATATTATGTGCGCGTCGCGTTGTCCATTGACCCCAGAGTGCTGCTGCCGGTGGACACCATCGCCACCATCGCCAATGAAAGCCTGCTCGGCGGGCGTTACCTTTCGTTGGAAGTGGGCGTGGAAGAAGACATCATCAGGACTGATGGGACAGGCCGCATAACCCGCACCCAGCCGCCGATGCGGTTGGACGATCTCATCGGCAAATTCATGTTTTCCGCCAAAAGCGAAGACAAGAAACCCGCCGCCGCCAATGCACCGGCGCCAGCCGCGGTCGAGGAACATCCTTGATGCGCTTGCATCCGACGTGGCGGCTCCTTGGTCTGCTGATTTTGTTGGCGCCAGAAGCAACGGCGCGTACCATGATTCAGCACGATACGGCGGTGCTGCGCCTGTTGGACAAAGTCACCGCGCGGGTGGAGCAGGTAGAACTTGGCGTTGGCAAGACGCATTTGTTCGGCTCGCTCAAAGTGGAGTTGCGCAGTTGCCAGCAAACGCCGGCGGAAGAAGAGCCAGAATCGGCTGCGTTGCTTTTGGCTTGGGCGATGGAGCCGGAAACGCGCGAGGAAGTTATGCTCTTTCGCGGCTGGATGTTCGCCTCCAACCCGTCTTTGAGCGCGCTGGAACATCCGGTCTATGATGCCTGGGTGATTTCCTGCAAAAATTCGGTCAATGCGGCCGCCAATGCCGCATCGGCGACGGAAGGGGCTGCCGCAGTGCCGTCCAAGCCGCTCGTGCCGTCTGAAGGATTGCCGGTGGCCGTGCCGGGATATGTGCCGCCGCTGCAAACCGAAGACGAGGCGGAAGAAAACACCGAGCAATGAAGCGCGGCGGCGACAGCTAGTCGCTGCCGGTAATCAGCGCGGCTGATGGTGACGGCGCCGAAGCGGCGCAGATGCGGCGTCATAAACTGGCAGTCCAGCAGCGCGAAACCTTGCTGGCGTAGCATAGCCACCAATGCCGTCAGGCAAATTTTGCTGGCATCCGTCATGGTACTGAACATGCTTTCGCCGCAAAAGGCACCGCCCACTTGTACGCCATAGAGGCCGCCGACCAGACGTTCTCCATGCCAGGCCTCGATGCTGTGGGCGTGGCCTTGCGCGTGCAGCGCGGCATAGAGCGCGACAATCTCGGCATTGATCCAGGTTTTGCCGCGCCGCATGGCCGGATTAGGCTGCGCGCAGCCGCGCATCACTGCCGTGAAGGCGCGGTTGAGCGTCAGCCGATAAGGCTGCTGGCGGATGGTGCGGCGCAGGCGCGACGGCACATGAAAAGCATCAAGCGGAAAAATGGTGCGCTCGGGCGGGTCAAACCAATAGAGTTCCGTGGCGTCGGCATCCTCCGCCATCGGGAAAATGCCGGCGCGATAGGCGCGTAGCAGCAAAGCGGGCGTGAGGCTGTCAGACATCGGCCTCAATCAGGCGGCAACACCGCGATATTGTCAATCAGGCGCGTGGTGCCGCACTTGGCGGCGACCAGCAGGCGGGCGGGGGCGGCGAGTTGCGTGATCGGGACCAGAGTTTGGGCATCAGCCAATGTAAGATAATCCAGCGCCAGGCCGGCGGCAGCGATGGCGCTTTCGCCGTGTCGCAAGGCGGCGTCACTCTGCTGTCCGACGGTGATGGCCGTCGCGACCTGCTGCAGTGTCTGCGGCAACACCAGAGCGCGCGCGCGTTCATCGGCGCTCAGATAGGCGTTGCGGCTGGACAGTGCCAGGCCATCCGGTGCGCGCACGGTGGGGGCGCCGTGAATGGTGACGGGCAATGCTAAGTCCGCGACGATGCGGCGGATGACCAGCAATTGCTGATAATCTTTTTCACCAAACAGGGCATGATCCGGCGCCACGAGCGACAACAAGCGCGCCACTACCGTGGCGACGCCGATGAAATGGCCAGGACGCACGGCGCCTTCCAATATGGTGGCTAGCGAGCCTGGGTCAACGGTCGTGGCAAAGCCGGACGGATAGATTGTTTCTGCTGTTGGCGCGAAGAGCAGGTCGCAGCCGGCCGTGGCCAACAGTTCTTGGTCTCTTTCTAGTGGCCGCGGATAGCGCGCAAAATCCTCGTGCGGCGCGAATTGCTTGGGATTGACGAAGATGGAAGCGACCACACGTTGCGCCAACCGTTTCGCGGCGCGCACCAGCGATAAATGCCCGTCATGCAGCGCGCCCATGGTGGGCACAAAGGCTACCGTTTCGCCGGTCTGGCGCCATGCCGCCACGGCGGCGCGCAGCGCGGCGGCATCGGCAACTGTGTGGCAGCTCATGCTGGCTTGCTCAAATATTTTTCCAGCCAATGAATATCGTAATCGCCATTGATGAATTCGGCTTGGGCGATGATGTCCTGATGCAGCGGCAGCGTCGTTTCAATGCCGCCGATGACGAATTCAGCGATGGCGCGACGCAGGCGCAGCAAACATTCGTTGCGGTTGGCGCCATGCACGATGAGCTTGGCGATCATGCTGTCATAATGCGGCGGGATACGATAGCCATCATACAGCGCGCTGTCCACCCGCACGCCCAGACCGCCCGGCGCGTGATAGCCAGAGATTTTGCCAGGCGAGGGGATGAAGCTGCGTGGATTCTCCGCGTTCACGCGGCATTCGATGGCGTGGCCGTTGAAGTGGATGTCGCTCTGCTTGTAGCTCATGGGCATTCCGGCCGCGACGCGAATTTGCTCCCGCACCAGGTCAATGCCGGTGATCATCTCGGTGATCGTATGCTCGATCTGCAGGCGGGTGTTCATTTCGATGAAGTAGAATTTGCCGTCCTCAAACAGGAATTCCATGGTGCCGACGCCGCGATAACCCATTTTGCGCACGACATCGGCGGCCAGGTTGCCGATAAAAGCGCGCTGGTCGGGATTGAGGGCGGGAGAGGGCGCTTCTTCCACCACTTTCTGGTGCCGGCGCTGAATGGAGCAGTCGCGCTCGCCGAAATGCACGGCGTTGCCGTGCGTGTCGCCCAGCAACTGCACCTCGATATGGCGCGGATGCACCAGGTATTTTTCCATATAGACTTCGTCGTTACCGAAGGCGGCGCGCGCTTCGCCGCGCGCCAGCTGATAGGCCTCGCGCAATTCATCGTCGCTGAAGGCCACCTTCATGCCCTTGCCGCCGCCGCCGGCCGCTGCCTTGATGAGGACGGGATAGCCGATGCGCCGCGCCGTCACCTGCGCTTCCTCTAGCGTCGGCAAAGCACCTTCCGATCCCGGCACGGTCGGCAAGCCGTGTTCCATCACGGTTTTTTTGGCCGTGACCTTGTCGCCCATGATGCGGATATGCTCCGGCGTGGGGCCGATGAAGGTGAAGCCGTGTTCTTCCACCATTGCCGCGAAACGCTCATTCTCCGACATGAAGCCGATGCCGGGATGCACGGCGTCAGCGCCGGTAATCGCGGCGGCGGTGAGGATGGCAGGAATGTTGAGATAGCTTTCGCGCGCCGCGGGCGGGCCGATGCACACGCTTTCATCCGCGAAGCGCACATGCATGGCGCTTTCATCCGCCGTGGAATGGACGGCGACGGTGCGGATGCCCATTTCGCGGCAGGCGCGAACGATGCGGAGGGCGATTTCTCCGCGGTTGGCGATGAGGATTTTTTCGAACACGGCGCGGCCTCAGGCGATGATCATCAGAGGCTCGCCGAATTCCACCGGCTTGGCGTCGTGAATCAGAATTTCCTTCACGATGCCGCCGGCCGTCGCCTTGATGGGGTTCATGACTTTCATCGCTTCGATGATCAGCAACGTATCGCCGGCCTTGACCGTGTCGCCGACCTTGACGAACTGCTTGCCGCCCGGCTCTGCCGCCAGATAGGCGGTCCCGACCATCGGCGAGGTCACGGCGTTGGCGTGGGCGTTACCGACCGACTCCGGCGCGCCGGACGGTTGCGCGGCGACGACGGCTGGCGCGGCAATCGTCGTGGCGCCGGCGGGCAGCACGGTGTGGTTGATGATAGGCGGTGCCCGATGCAAGCGGATGCGCCGATCTCCTTCGGCATATTCTATTTCGTTCAAGCCCGTCTCGCCCAACAATTCGGCGAGTTTACGTACCATAGCCGCATCAATATCGAATTTTTCTGTCATGCGATGATTCCCGAGATCAAATTAAGGGTTCTTGCCCTGGGCAGTGGCGAAAGCCTGCAGCGCCAGCGTATAACCCGTCGCGCCCAGGCCGCAAATCACGCCCGTGGCGGCCAAGGAGACATAGGAATGGTGGCGAAAATCTTCGCGCCGGAAAATATTGCTGAGATGCACTTCATAAACCGGCAGGCCGCAGGCCAGCAGCGCATCCATCAATGCCACGGAACTATGTGTATAGCCGCCGGCATTGATGACGATGCCGTCGAATTTAGCATTCGCGGTCTGCACCCAGTCAATCAGCGTGCCTTCGTGATTTGACTGGCGAAAATCCACCACCAAGCCTAGCTTTTTGGCCGCGCTGAAACACAGCAACTCGATATCCGCCAGCGTCGTGGTGCCGTAAATTTCCGGTTCACGCGTGCCAAGCAGATTGAGGTTGGGGCCGTTCAGAATCAACACGGCGCCGCCAATCGGCCGATTGGCGGCGGTGCTGGAGCGGCCGGCGCCCTTACTTCTTGCTGGCGGCGCGCGCATCGGCAACGGCCTTTTGCATAGCTTCGAGTTTTAAGGCGCCTGGGTGGATACTGTCACCGATGATGAACATCGGCGTGCCGCGAACGCCCAATTCAGCGCCGAGTTTGCGATTCTCGGCGATCATATTGTCAATTTCTTTGCTGTTCATGTCTTTCTTCAGCTGCGCCGCATCCAGGCCGGCGCGTGAGGCGATGTCCATAATCACAGCTTCGCCCAACTGGCCGTTGAAGCCGAACAGCATGTTGTGGAAGACCTCAAACTTGCCCTGCTTGACACTGGCGAGCGCCGCGCGCGAGGCCATCGCCGAAGGCTCACCCAGAATGGGATACTCCTTGGCGAGGAAGCGGACATTCTTTTCCTGCTCCAGCAACTGCTTGCAGTAGCCGCAGGAATAATCATAGAACTCAACAATCGTCACGTCGCCCTTGGGATTGCCCAGCACCGGCGTGTTCTTGTCTTCAAAGAGGCGTTTAGCGTGCGTCTTGATGCCTTCCTTGGTGATTTCCATCTGCTGCGCGGCCTGGCGTTGCTGCAAGACTTCATAGGCCTTGGCGATCGTCTCCGGCTCTTTCTCCACCAGAAACTGGCGGATGATCGTCTCAATCTCCGCCTTCTGCTCCGGCGTGAAGACCGGTGCCGGCGTCATGGCCGGAGTTTCGGCGGCGATAACGGTCGGTGACAAAGCCAGCAGCAAAGCGACAGAGGCGAGCAGGCGGCGCATCGTAAACTCCTGAAAAGGTTAAGAGCGTATTTGACGGTGACTAGAGCAGGGCGCAACGGCCAAGTCAATCGGCTGCTGCGCAGGCGCGTTATTTCTCTTCATGCTTAACCAGCTGGATATCCTGCGCCCGCAGGCGATAGGGCGAGTTAGCCGGCAGTTTTTTGAGCGCCCGCGCCGCGCGTTCTTGCGCCAGGGCATTGTCGCCGGCGGCCAAGGCTTCTTCTGCCAGGGCATAATCGGCCAGACCTA
>CAZBSB010000125.1:0-7130 GCA_964494535.1 uncultured Rhodospirillales bacterium | reverse complement strand
ACGCACCCGTCTGCGGCGGCAATTTATAGGCTATGTCTATCAGCAGCACCATCTGCTGCCGGAGTTTTCCGCCCGCGAAAATATTATTTTGCCGCAATTGATTGCCCAAATAGGGCAAGGAGATGCCGGCAAGCGCGCTGATGAATTGCTGGAACTGGTGGGCTTGTCGCCGCGGGCGCAGCATCGGCCGGCGGAGCTTTCCGGTGGTGAACAGCAGCGCGTCGCGCTGGCGCGGGCGTTGGCCAACCGGCCGCAACTGCTGATTGCCGACGAGCCGACCGGCAATCTCGACCCCGAAACGGCGGAGCATGTCTTCGTGATGCTGCAGGAATTGGCGCGGGGACAGAATCTTGCGTTATTGATGGCAACGCATAATATGGAACTGGCCGCGCGGATGCACCGCGTGATAAAGTTGCGCCATGGAATCGTCACTTAAGAAACGTTCTTACCGACGCCAAGAGATTATCCAGGCAGAATTTATGGCGCAAATGCATCCCCCCGAATTGCCGATTGCCGTATTGGCGGATGCTGCGCGGCGCCAAGATGTAGCCGTATTCGGTTTGCTGGCCAAAGCGTTAGACGATGAATTTCATGTTTTCTACCGCCCTATGGTAGTGGGCATGACTTCCGACCAGCACAAAGTGCCGGATTTTGTCATTCTGCACGGGCGCCATGGCTTGCTGGGCTTGGCCGTGGCGGATGACAGCAAGGATGCGGGCGGCGGGCGCCCGATGCCCTATGCGCCCATCCGCTCGGCCGTGCGCTCCATGATTTTCGGGCTGAAGGAGCAAGGCATACGTTTTTACATTCCAGCGCCGTGCTGTGTGCTGTTTCTGCACGGCCAGAGGGCGGACTATCAGCTGCCAGAAAAAGACCTGGATTATACGCCGCTGTTTGCCGACGAGCTGGGCGAAGGGCTGCAGGAGCGCATCACCGCGCTGATGCCGATCTCAGCAGGCTATCAAAGTTCCTGGCGCGTGCCGGACGCTGTGGAGCGTATCGCCCAGTTTCTGCAGGTGGCAACGCCGCTCGCACAAAAAACTGAGCCAGTGGTGCAGGCTTCCAAGAATGTGGCGGTGCCTGCGGATACTGCCAAACAAAAAACCGAACCGCAGCGCATTGTCTATGTCGTGCGGGCGGTGGATATCGTGTTGGCTTTCGCCACCATCATGGCCTTCATTATGCTGGTGACCTTCGTGCCGGAAGGTGCCGTGCGCCGTTTCGTGGATTTTTCGCGTAGCTGGTCATACACTCACCAGGACAATGGTGATCATACGCCCTAATGTGGCTTGCTTTGATGCCACGGCAAGACCATATGCTGGCAGGCGGAGGTTATCGGTCATGTTGAAGCGTGGTCTTTTGTTGTTTCTGCTGGGGTTGCTGCTGTGGCAGCCGCCTGCCGCGGCCGAAACCGTGCCGTCAAGCCGCGGCCAAATCGCCATGAGCTTCGCGCCGCTGGTCACGCAGACGGCGCCGGCAGTGGTGAATATCTACACCAGCAAACTGGTGCGGCAGCGGCTGGCCTCGCCCTTCATGAATGACCCGATTTTTCAGCAATTCTTCGGCCTGCCGGAGGGGCTGACGCGCCAGCGCATGGAAAACTCTCTGGGTTCCGGCGTCATCCTGCGGTCGGACGGTCTAGTGGTGACCAGCGCGCATGTCGTGCAGGGGGCGGATGAAATCCGCGTGGTGTTGCATGACCGGCGCGAATTCGCCGGCAAAATCCTCAATCTTGATACCAAGACCGATTTGGCGGTGGTGAAGCTGGAGGGCGTGAAGGAAGCGTTGCCGGCGCTGGAATTGGCGGACTCCGATGCCGCCGAAGTCGGCGATTTGGTCATGGCCATCGGCAATCCGTTCGGCGTGGGGCAGACGGTGACCACCGGCATCATTTCCGGCCTGGCGCGCTCCGGCGTGGGCTTGAACGACCTGAATTATTACATTCAGACCGATGCGGCCATCAATCCCGGCAATTCCGGCGGCGCGCTGGTGGGGATGGACGGCAAATTGTTGGGTATCAACGCCGCCATCTTTTCCAAAAGCGGCGGCTATATGGGCATCGGGTTCGCCGTGCCGGCCGCCATGGTGCGCGCCGTGCTGGACGCGGTAGAGCAGGGCAAGACGCGCATTGTCAGGCCATGGCTGGGCTTTCAGGGGCAGGATGTGACGGCGGAGTTGGCTACTTCCTTGGGCTTGGCCAGACCAATCGGCGTGGTCGTGCGCCGCTTGTCGGCTTCCAGCCCGCTTGCAACGGCTGGGGTGCGTGTTGGCGATGTCCTTGAAGAACTCAACGGCCGGCCGGTGGAAGACGAAGCGGCGCTGCGTTTCCGTGTTGGCACCTTGCCGGTGGGTGGCACGGCAGAGATGACCGTGGTCCGGAGCGGGACGGCGCGAAAAATCGCGTTGCAACTGATAGCGCCGCCGGAAGTGCCGGCGCGGCAGGAGACGATGATCAGGGGGCGCAATTTCTTGTCCGGCGTCAAGGTGGCCAATCTATCGCCGGCGCTAGCCGAGGAACTGGGCATGACCGAGGCGGAGAGCGGCGTGGTGGTGCTGGGCGGCGGTGGGGATGGTGTCTTCGGCCTCGGTCTGCAACCTGGCGACCGGCTGGTGGCGTTAAATGGCCAGAAAATCGGCAGCGTCAATGATTTGCTGGAGCTGATGCAGCAACCGGCGCGACGCTGGCAGCTGCAGCTGGGGCGCAATGGGCAGTTGCTGAATATTTTGGTCGGCGGCTGATGATGTTCAGTTGTCGTTTGCTGCGGGCGGAAGAGGCGCCGGCGCTGGAAGCGTTCTTGGCGCCGCACACGCCGTGGGCGTATTTCATGCGCTCCAATGTGCGGCGCGGCGGCGTGGAATTTCACGGGCAAGAATATCAGGCGGATTATTTCGGTGCCTGGCGCGGCGGGCAACTTTGCGGCATGTTGGCGCATAGCTGGATTGGCAGCGTGCAATGTTTCGTGCCCGAGCCGGCGGTCATGGCGCCGCTGGTGACGACATGGCGCAAGCAGCTGGAAGCCGTGCCACGCAAGATTGAATGCCTGCTGGGCGCCGCCGTGCAGGTGACGCGCCTGGAGCAGCTGTGCGGCTGGCAGAACAGCGATTTCCGCCCGCATTATGAGAGCGAGCAATTGTTCACGCTCGACCTTGCCGCCATGCGCCTGCCGGAACTGCTGACGCATGGTGATGTGGCGGTGCGGTTGGTGGAACCCGCAGACGCCGCGACGCTAGGCCAGTGGCGCTATGATTTTAATGTCGAGGCCACGGGCGCGACGCCGGGGGCGGATTTGCAAGAAAAGGTGACGACTGAAATCGCGCGACGTATCGCCGAGCGAGATTTATATGTTTTGACACAGGCCGGCGCGTTGAAAAGTTTTTGCGGCGCCGGCGGTTTTTTGCCGGACTGGAAAATCATCGGCCCAGTCTGGACGCCGCCGGATGAGCGCGGCAAAGGCTATGCCCGCGCCGTCACGGCCGGCGCGCTCGATTTGTTGCGCCAGGCCGGCGCCAGCCATGCCGTGCTCTTTGCCGGCAACCCGCCGGCTAAGCGCGCCTACCAAGCACTGGGCTTCCGCGTCGGTGGCGATTGGAAGCTCAGTTTTCTCAAGCAGCCGGTGTCTATGCTACCGTTGGCAGCGCGGGCAAAAGAAGGTTGAGCGGCCGCTTTGCGTCAGGCGCTGCACGATGCTGTCTTTCGTTTTGCAGCGTTTGCAAACTTGCCCTTCGCGGTCATAGACTGAAAACTTATCCTGAAAGAAACCCAGCGCACCATCGGCCTGAACATAGTCGCGCAGGCTGCTGCCGCCGGCGGCGATGGCGGCGTTCAGCACCTTGCGGATGGCAGGCACGAGCTTACGGCATTCGGCCGCCGTCACGTCTTTGGCCTGGCGGAACGGCGAAATGCCGGCCAGAAACAGCGCCTCGCAGACATAGATATTGCCTAAGCCGGCGATGATGCGTTGATCGAGCAGCGCCACTTTCATCGGCGTTTTCTTGCCGGCAAATTTTTTCTGCAGATAGTCGGCGGTCAGATCGTTGCTCAACGGTTCAACGCCGAGATTTTCGAGCAGCTTGTGCTGCGGTAGGTTTGCCGTCGCGCTATAATCCAGCAGTCCGAAACGGCGCGGGTCGTTGAAGCGCAGGGTGCGGTCATGGTCGCAATGAATGACCACATGATCATGCTTTTCCGCCTTATCCTGCGGCTTACCGATTACCAGCCGGCCTGACATGCCCAGATGCAGCAGCAGGGCTTGGCCGTCATCCAACTCTATGACGATATACTTGGCGCGGCGGTGCAGCGCCGTGATGCGGCGGCCTTGCAACTTGCTCCCCAGTCCGCGCGGCAGCGGGAACCGCAGGTCGGGACGATGCAATTCTACGCGCTCAATTCGTGCCCCAAGCAGCCGCTTGGCCAGGCCGCGGCAGGTGGTTTCAACTTCCGGAAGTTCGGGCATCAGACCTTGATTTATTATTGGCAGCTATTTTTTCTCTTTGCATTCTTCAGCATAGCGCGTTTCCATCACGTGCCACATATGGAGTCCACCGAGTAAGCCGAGAAAAAGGCAAATCACGATGTCGGTGAAAGCAGGCCAAGCAATATCCACGCCCAGAAGCCAAGGCAGCCCAATGTAAACGAGAGCCAGCATGGTCACGCCCCAGCCCAGCACCCCCCAAACGATAACAAAGCAAAACGCCCCGAGCTTTCTGTGCTTTTGCCACCTTCGGCAAAATCTTGCCGATTTATCGGTTGACCGAGCTTCGTTCATGCTTTTGTGCTCTTTCTGGTCAGTTTGTAGCGGCTGAATCTTAATGCTATGGATAGCGCATGCGTAACGAGAAATCAAAATCCGCTCCTAACCCCGAGGCCGGCTGGTTCGGCTATGAAGCCGTGGACGCTGCGCAGAAAACCGCGCGGGTGCGCGATGTGTTTTTCAGCGTCGCTGGCAAATATGATGTGATGAATGACTTGATGTCCCTGGGCATTCACCGGCTGTGGAAAGACCAGCTGGTGGCGATGATGCGCCCCAAGGCCGGCGAGGCTATTCTGGATTTGGCAGGCGGCACCGGCGACATTGCGCAGCGCCTGTATGCGAGCTCAGGCGGCAAAGCCGTGGTTACGGTCTGCGATTATAATACGGCGATGCTGGAGAAAGGGCGCGACCGCGCCATAGATGCCGGCCTGTGGAACGCCTTTACCTGGACGACCGGCGATGCCGCCGATTTGCCGTTTCCCGATAACAGCTTCAATAAAATCTGCATCAGCTTCGGGCTACGGAACGTCACGCGCATTGATACGGCCTTGCAGGAATGCGTACGTGTGCTGAACCCTGGTGGACAGTTTTTCTGCCTAGAGTTCAGCCCGGGCGTATTGCCGCCCTTGAAGAAAATTTATGACGCCTATTCCTTCAGCGTCTTGCCTTGGCTTGGCGAAGTGGTAGCGAAAGACCGCGCGTCCTACCAATATCTGGCGGAAAGCATCCGGCAGTTTCCCGATCAGCCGGCCTTGGCGCGGCGCATGACGGCGGCCGGCATGGCGCAAGTGCGCTGGCTGGACATGACCGGCGGCGTGGTCGTAATTCATCACGGCTGGAAACTGTGATATTTCAATATTTTAACCCATGAAATCCCGCGTTGCTTTTTAGCATCCGCTTGCCTATAAACGCTGCTCGAACAGTGCGTTCAGGCATTGTGAGGCTGTTTCAGCTTTCGCAGGGCATTGCCTGACCACGATAGCGGCACTAAGCGTCGCCAATTTTGAAAGGAAACAAACATGCCCAAGATCAAGACCCACTCCGGGTCCAAGAAGCGTTTTCGCGTGACCGCTTCCGGCAAGGTGAAATCCGGTGCCGCCAACAAGCGCCATATGCTCCGCAACAAGCCGCAGAAGATGAAGCGCGAAGCGCGCGGCGGCATGATTTTGTTCAAAGCGGATGGCGACAACATCATCGCCCATTTCCTGCGTAACGCCTAAGGAGAGCGCATCATGGCACGCGTCAAGCGGGGCGTCACATCGCACGCCCGTCACAAGAAAGTCGTCAAGCTGGCCAAGGGCTATCGCGGCCGCGGCGGCACCAATTTCCGCATCGCGATCGAGAAGGTCGAGAAGGCGCTGCGTTACGCCTATCGCGACCGGCGCAACCGCAAGCGCGACATGCGCGGCCTGTGGATTCAGCGCATCAACGCCGGCGTGCGGGAATATGGCTTGAACTATTCCACCTTTATCAACGGCATCAAGCTGGCGGGCATCGAGATTGACCGCAAGCAGTTGTCGGAACTCGCCGCGACGGAACCGGCCGCCTTCAAAGCGGTGGTGGAACAAGTCCAGGCGGCGCTGAAAAAGGCTGCCTAAACGTATCGGCGCCGTCTGGCCATTCGGCCAGGCGGCGCCATTTCGCTGGAGGCGCCGATGGCCGAAGCCGCCATAGCATCCGCACCGGAAGATTTGGAAGCCAATCTGGTCAAGCAAATCGCCGCCGCGCCGGACAGCGCGGCGCTGGAAACTCTGCGCGTCAATCTGCTGGGCAAAAAAGGCTTGCTGACCGAGCAGATGAAGCAGCTCGGTGCCTTGCCGCCGGATGAGCGCAAGACACGCGGCGCGGAACTCAATCGCATCAAGGACGCCGTGACCGCGCTGCTGGAAGAACGCAAGACGGTGCTGGATGCCGTGGCGCTGAACGAGCGGCTGGCGAACGAGCGCGTGGATGTGACGTTACCTGCACGGCCGCAGCCGGAAGGCCGCATCCACCCCATCAGCCAGACCATCGAAGAAATCATCACGATTTTCGCCGAGATGGGTTTCACCGTCGCCGAAGGTCCGGATATCGAAACCGACGATCTGAATTTCGGCAAGATGAACATTCCGCCGGATCATCCGGCGCGGCAGATGCAGGACACGTTCTATCTGCCGCCGCAAGACGGCGAGACGATGATTTTGCGGACGCATACCTCGCCGGTGCAGGCGCGCACGATGCTGTCGCAAAAGCCGCCCATCCGCGTCATCGCGCCCGGCCGCACCTTCCGCGTGGATTACGACATGACGCACACGCCCATGTTCCACCAGGTGGAAGGGCTGGTGATTGACGAGACCACCACCATGGCGCACCTGAAGGGCTGCCTCACGGATTTTCTGC
>CAZBSB010000124.1:6575-7170 GCA_964494535.1 uncultured Rhodospirillales bacterium | reverse complement strand
CGCAGCCTTTGCAGGTGCAGGGTGCCATTGATCTGTCGCCTTCCCTGGTCGCCATCATTCTGTATGTCGCGGCGGCGCTGGCCTCCGTGATTTTCGCCGCCGTCATCGCCCAGCAATTCACCGAGCAGCAGGAAAACAAGGAAAAAGCGCTGCAGGAAAGCAACGAGCGTTTCGCCCTCGCCACCCAGGGCGCCAACGAAGGCTTGTATGACTGGCATTTGGCGGACAGCCGCGTGTATTTTTCCGAACGCTTCAAGCGCATTGTCGGCCGCAGCCTGAGCGCCGACGCCAAAGGCCTGCGCGATCTGTGGCGGCTGATCGAGCCTAATGACCGGCAGCAATTGTGGCAGTCGCTGCGGCAGTTCCGGCGCAGCACGAAAAACGGTCTGAGCGCCGAGTTCCGTATTGACCACAAGAACAACAACCCCATCTGGGTGTTTGCCACTGCCGTGGCCATCCGCGACAAGCGCACGGGTAAAATTGAGCGCCTGGTCGGCTCCTTCGGCGACGTTTCCGCCAAGAAGCAGAGCGAGCAGGCCATGCGCCTCAGCGAAGCACGTTTCCGCAGCATCACCGAAGCGCACCCCGTACCGGT
>CAZBSB010000124.1:0-6565 GCA_964494535.1 uncultured Rhodospirillales bacterium | reverse complement strand
TTGATCGTGAAACTTAACAACGGCGCCATCATGTATGCCAGCCCAGGCACCGAACCGCTGGCCAAGATTCCGCAATCCGCCCTCATCGGCAACAGTCTGCACCGGCTGCTCGGCACCAAAACGCCGGACTTGCTGACCAAGATCGCCGCCGTCAAGCATCTGGATATGGAAGAAGCCAACCTATACCACCATGACGGCAACACCGTGCCGGTCGCAGTTTCGGCGCGCTATATTGACTATCAGAACGAGCCGGCGGCCGTGATCGGCCTTTATGACCTGACGGAGCGCAAACGCGCCGAAAACCAGATCGCTAAGCAACAGGAAGCCCTGCAGCAGAGCGAGAAGATGGCGGCGCTCGGCGGCTTGCTGGCCGGCGTGGCGCATGAATTGAACAACCCGCTTTCCGTCATCGTCGGCCAGTCAACCCTGCTCAAGGAAACGGTCAAGGACGAGAAGATCGTCAGCCGCGGCGAGAAAATCTTCACCGCCGCCGAACGCTGCAGCCGCATCGTCAAGAGCTTCCTGGCCATCGCCCGCCGCAAGCCGCCAGAACATAAGCTGATGGATTTAAACGAGGCCGTGAACCAGGCATTGGAGCTGCTCACTTATCCGCTCCGTACCGAAAACGTCACCCTGCAACTGAAGCTGAGAGAACGGCTACCGCAGGTTATCGGCGACCTTGACCAGTTGACGCAAGTCATTTCCAACCTGGTGCTGAACGCCTCCCAGGCCATGAAGGACTGGAAGGGGCAGCGCCAGGTGACTATCAGCACGTATGTTGATCGGGAGACCGGCCATGTCTGCCTGACCGTCTCCGATACCGGCCCCGGCATTCCCGCCGACATTCGCACCCGCGTTTTCGAGCCGTTCTTCACCACCAAGGCGCCGGGCGCCGGCACCGGCGTTGGCTTGTCGCTTTGCCTCAATATCGTGACCGCCCATGGCGGCCAGTTGAATGTTCAGGAAACGCCAGGCGGTGGCGCCACCTTCTATATCCATCTGCCACTGCCCGAACAGCTGCGCGACAAGAAAGCGGACAAAGCGGCGCTGCCGCAGGCTAAGATCGAACCGATGCGTATCCTCATCGTCGATGACGAGTTCGAGCTGGCGCAAACCCTGGCCGACCTGCTCACCGCCGACGGCCATAGTTTCGACTTCGCCATCAATGGCCGCATCGCGCTGGACAAGCTGCGCGACCGCAAGTTCGATTTCATCCTAAGCGACCTGCGGATGCCGGAGATGGACGGGCCGACGATGTTCGGCCATATCTGCAAGGAGTTCCCGGAATACCGGCAGCGCATCGTCTTCATCACCGGCGACACTTTGACTACCTTCGTGCGGGACTTCCTGCAAGATAACCCGGTGCGTTTCATCGAAAAGCCCTATACACTGGCCGATGTCACCAAGGCGATCGCCGAACAATTGCTCGTCACCGCTCCCCCGCCGCCGGCCGCCACCGCGCCGGCGCATCAACCCCGTGCTTGAGGCGCAACCGCCATGTCCCTGAACCTGCTGGTGATAGACGATGAGCCGGAAATCTGCGCCCTGGTCTCCGAAATCGCACACGACCTGGGCTATGAAGTCCATCAGGCGCAGGATGCCGACACCGTCTTCCGCGAATTGGTGACCTTCACCCCGGACATCATCGTCCTTGACCTGATGATGCCAGGCATGGACGGGGTGGAATGGCTGCGTGTGCTGGCTAATAAGGTGCGGAACGCCAAAATCTGCCTGATCAGCGGCTCCGACCTGCGGGTGCTGAACAGCGCCCGCCGCCTGGCCAGCGCCCACGGGCTGGACGTGCATGGCGTCTTCGAGAAACCGATTGACTTGAAAGTGCTGCGCGCCTCCCTCACCGAGCTGATCGGCGGCGAGAAAGCCATCGTCGAGGGTGCGGACATTGCCCAGGCCATCTCCAACGGCCAGCTGACCATGCATTACCAGCCGGTCGTCAACCTCGCGGACCGCAAGGTCTATGGCACCGAGGCGCTGATGCGCTGGCAGCACCCCAGCCGGGGGATGCTGTTTCCGGCCGACTTCCTGGAGCGCGCCTTGCAGGACGGCATGTTGCAACCGCTCACCAACTTCGCGCTGAACCACGCTATTCAGTCCGCCGCCGTCTGGCGCCAACAAGGGCTGCTGCTCACCGTTGCCATCAACGTCACCGCCAGCTGCCTGCTCGATCTCACGCTGCCGGAGCAGATCGGCGATTTGTGCAGCAAGGCCGATTTGCCGCCCGAGCAGGTGCTGCTGGAAGTCACGGAAACCGAAGCGATGCGCGACACCAAACGCACGATGGACGTGCTGCTGCGGATGCGGCTGCGCGGCATCGGCATCGGCATTGACGATTTTGGCACCGGCTTCTCCTCGCTGCGCGAACTGCAGCGGATGCCGTTCAGCAAGATGAAAATTGACAAGAGCTTCGTCATGGACATGGCCAGCAACCGCGATTGCCGGGTCATCGTCAACGCCATCATTGACCTCGGCCACAATCTCGGCCTCAAAATCGTGGCCGAAGGGGTTGAGGATATGCGCGCCTGGGGGTTGCTGACCGAACGGCACTGCGACCTGGCACAAGGCCACTATATCGCTAAGGCTATGCCGGCCGATGCCGTCCCCGCCTGGGTGCAGCAATGGGAAAACCCAGCCAAGTAACCTCTGCCGATTCTCACCCCACAGCGGCTTCATCCCGCGCCGTTGTCAAATTACCACATTAATTTCAGAGAGATAGGCCGGCGTAACATAAGGTAACGCGGCTTGATTTTGCAGTTGCGATAACGGCTGATAGACGGGTTTGAACACGACTTGCCTTCTGCCCGGTCTCAACTGTTCTGGATACCAGCCCGTGACCTTCATCGCTCCCGTCAACTCCTCTCCGTCGCGCCAGACCGTCATCCCCCCCCGCCCGACCGTTTTTGAGCCGCAGCGCACTCTTTATGGCAGCGCGGAATGCAGCGGCGTGGGCGTCCATTCGGGCGTTGTCGTGAATTTGCGCCTGCTGCCGGCGCCAGCGGATAGCGGCATCGTCTTTGTCCGCACCGATCTGCCGGCCGGCCAAAACATCATCCCAGCGCAGTGGGACAAGGTCGCAGATACGCGGCTTTGCACGGTCATAGGCAATGCCCACGGCGCCACGATCGGCACGGTCGAGCATTTGCTGGCCGCCTTGCGCGCCATGGATATTGATAATGCGGTCATTGAAGTGGACGGGCCGGAAATCCCGATCATGGATGGCAGCGCCGCCCCCTTCGTCCTGCTGGTCGAGATGGCCGGCATCCTGGAGCAGGACGCGCCGCGTCAGTGGCTGCAGATTCTGAAGCCCGTGGTGGTGGAGCATGACGGCAAGACCGCCAGCCTGACCCCGGCGGAGCAGCCCGGCTTCACGGTCGAGATTCTGTTCAAGAGCGCGGCCATCGCCCGCCAGCGTTATGACTTCACCGTCAACCCCTATGGCTTCAAAGGCGAGATCAGCCGCGCTCGCACCTTCGGCTTCCTAGAAGAGGTTGACCAGCTGCGCAAGCTCGGGCTGGCGCGCGGTGGCTCTCTGCAGAACGCCATCGTCATCAACGGCGATCGGGTGATGAATGACGGCGGGTTGCGCTATACGGATGAATTTGTCCGCCACAAGCTGCTGGACGCCGTCGGCGATCTCAGCCTGGCTGGCGCACCGATTCTCGGCAATTTCACCGGCTATTGCACCGGCCACGCACTAAACAACAAGCTGCTACACGCGTTGTTCGCCGACCGCGCCGCCTGGCGCTTCATCCAGCGCCCGGACATGACCGCGCTAGCTGCCGACCTGGCGGCGGAATAGCCCTCGCCGGCATCTCTCCCACCACCCAACAAATATTAAAAGACGTTAACCGCCTGCGGCTCAGACATGGTCTGCGGCATGGCTTTGGCTCAAGCTATCGCAACCAGCTTACGTTTAAAAAGAGGCGACAGGCGACCTGACGCGGGGAAAAACGCACAAAGAAAAACCCCCGTCCAATATTTCGGCGTACGCGCGAATTACTGAACGGGGGTTGAAGCAAACGCTCCAAGACGTGACGCCTTGCGGCGTCGCGCGAAGTTACTTCTTCTTCTTGGCAGCGGTTTTCTTCTTGGCGGCGGGCTTCTTCGCAGCCGGTTTCTTAGCAGCAGTCTTCTTCTTAGCAACAGCCATTTTTTCCTCCTCGTAAGTGTAGTAAGCTCATGTTGTTGCGTGTCGGCTTAACAGTCAACAACATATTGGCAGCATCACCGTCATTCATGTGCATTTGGCGCTGATTGACTCGAACACGTTGCACTGCTGCAACATTTTCTTCTGTCACCACCATCATGCTCATGCATCACGCGATGCGCCGTCTCTCGCATCACCGCGAGACTCGATTGCAAAACACGAATCGAATCCCGACGCTGCTGTTCCAGACGACAGCATCATGCCGCAGAGAGACTAATGAACCGTAAAATTTCTGCCCGGCGGCAAGCGCAGTGAACCACACGACGCTGCGCCAGCGTCATTGCTGGAGATATCAATCCGGCATGTTCACAGCATTCTCTGGGTTGGCACCGGACGCTGTTATCCATGCGTTGGCGCTTCGATCAGCCGTAACAAGTGGAACTCTTTTGCAGCAGCCAAGCCATCGCAGAGCAACGCCCAGACCATTGACTGCCTTGTTTATCAAGCGCCTGAGGCTTCGCTCCAAACTATCTTCAGGGTGTTTTTTTGAGCTTCAGGCTTAAGCAAAGAGCTTCGAAGTCGTGCTCAGAAATCTCGTCAGCGTAAGGATCGGTCTCCACTTTTGACAGCAGAGTCACATCCCGACTGAGTGAATCAGTCTGTGAGTCATAGGATTTCGCATCAAAAGGGTACCCATTTTTGTCCAAGGCGACACGCACGGCAGAACCGCGCAAATTATAGTAAAGAAATGTCGTCATCAGCGCGTCTCCACCTATTAGCTCGTTCACAAGGCGAGCAGCCAGAATGGAATGGGGCTACTCAGGAATTAAACGCGCATTGGGTTGATGTGGCTATCTGCGAGATCGGAATAGACAAAGCAATGGTGGGCCCGGCAGGACTTGAACCTGCGACAACACCGTTATGAGCGGTGCGTTCTAACCAACTGAACTACAGGCCCACATGCCTGCTGCAGGCCGGCAACCTATCATACTGTCCGGCTGGCGCAAGCTACCGGCCGTCCGGCGTTATTTCGGCTGCGTGAGGCGGCTGACTTGGTTAAGCAGAGCGTTTTGAAAGGCCGCCGGACTGTCTATCCAGAGAATCGGCCGCATATTGGCGCCGACGCCGCGCACGATGATGGTGCCCTCGATCTTGTTGAGCGAAATTTCATAGGTTGTGCGGCTGATGATGCCGAATTTGGCCATCACCCGCCGGTCGGTAATGACCAGCTCAGTGCCGGACTGCTGCAAAGCGGCCATAAACAGCTGAACGCAAGAGAAGGCGGTGTAAAGCATGGCGCCATAGCGCAGCGGTTGTTGCAGGGGAATGGCGACATCAGGCGGCATGAGGCTGGTGAGAAAAGGAATCCCCCACAGGCCGAACGCCACGCCCATGCCGACGCCGATCAAGCCCGGCAGATAGACCACCCAATGCAGGCTGGTGGCGAACACCACCTCTTCGCCCGGCATCAGGACGGAGCGGATATAGCGAAAATCCGTGAGCATCGCGGCAGTCTAGGCCGCGGCGGCACCAAGACCAAGCGGTTAATTCCGAGCAGCTTACGCTGCCACTTCTTCGACCAGCGACGTGCCTGACGATTGGTCACCATCCAGCCACTGCCAGACCTCATGCAACCGCAACCGGCCATCGGCCAAAACTTCGATGGTCGTGCGGCACTGGCCGATTCTGAATTGCCCCGCCTCGTTGAGATGATGATAGCGCATATCCAGCGCGCCATCCGGCAAGCGGTGCGCCAGCAGTTGGCCGTGACGGATGCCGCCGCCGCTATAGGTCGCCGTCACCACATCATCCTGCTGGCGGTAATGAAAGCGGGTGGCGTCGCCCACCTCGCCGTTCGGCGTGTTGCTGACGGCGCGAAACACCCGCTTATCCAGCGACGGCATGGTTGCCATAATGTTAATGACCGCCTGCCAGAAACCGTTCAGCCTCCAGCGCCGCCATGCAGCCCATGCCGGCGGCGGTGACCGCTTGGCGATAGACCTTGTCCTTCACATCGCCGGCGGCGAACACGCCGGGAATGGCGGTAGCGGTGGAATCCGGCGCGGTCAGGATATAACCTGCCTCGTCCATCTTGACCTTGCCCTTAAAAATGCCGGTGGCCGGGTCGTGACCGATGGCGACGAACACGCCATCCACCGCCAGCGTGGTGATGGCGTTGCTCTGCAGATCGCGCAGCGTGACGCCGGTGACCTTCTTGGCTGGCTCCGTCTCCCCAACAATCGCTTCCACCGTGCTGTTCCAGATGATCTTGATCTTCGGGTGGGCAAACACCCGGTCATGCAGGATTTTCTCACCGCGAAACTGGTCGCGACGATGCACGATGGTCACCTTGCTGGCATGGTTGGTGAGATAGAGCGCCTCTTCCAGCGCCGAATTGCCGCC
>CAZBSB010000123.1:0-7190 GCA_964494535.1 uncultured Rhodospirillales bacterium | reverse complement strand
CTGGAAAAGGAAATCGTCGCGCAGACCTATATCCGCCAGACGGTTGAGCCGCTGATCACTGAAGACAAGATCAAGGCGAAATATGACGAGTCGGTGAAGCAATTCAAGACTGAGGACGAGGTTCGGGCGCGGCATATCCTGATCAAGGTCAGGCCCGACGCGGACACCAAAGCCAAGGCCGACGCGGAAGCTAAAGCCAAGGCCATTCTCAAGGAAGTGCAGGGTGGTGCCGATTTCGCCAAGCTCGCGGCGGAGAAGTCGGACGATGACGGTTCCGCCAAGCAGGGCGGCGATCTGGGATATTTCCCGCGCGGCGAGATGGTCAAGCCTTTCGCTGATGCCGCTTTCAGTATGAAAAAAGGCCAGGTCAGTGACAAATTGGTGAAGACCGATTTCGGCTATCACATCATCAAGGTGGAAGACGCGCGCAAATCCGCCCCGCCTAGCATTGACAGCGTGCGTGATCGGATCAAGAACGCGCTAGGGCAGGAAATGACCGTCAAGATCGTGCAGGAGATGGTGAGCAAGGCGAAGGTCGAGCGTTTCAACCTGGACGGCACACCCATTGAAGCCGCCAAGCCGGAAGAGAAGAAGCCGGAAGAAAAGAAATAAGCTGCTCTTGCAGCGGGTAAAGAAAGGGGGCGGCTGCAACAGCCGCCCTTTTGCTTGGCGCATATCTGTGCCAGATTTGGTGTTAGGAGATTGCAATCATGCTTGAGTTCTTGCCCACCTGGCCAACGCTGTTGGCTTTTCTCGCCGCCAGTCTGGTGCTGGCCGTCACGCCTGGGCCGGTCGTGTTTTACGTTGTCACGCGCAGCGTGACTCAGGGGCGCGCCGCCGGTCTCGCCTCCGTGTTCGGCGCGGCGCTCGGCAATCTCGGCAATGCATTGGGCGCCGCGTTGGGTTTGGCGGCCTTGTTCGCGGCCTCGGCCACGGCCTTCACGCTCGTCAAATATGCCGGCGCCGGTTATCTGATTTATCTTGGCGTGCAAACCTGGCGCGCCGCCGGCCAGCCGACGCTGCCAGGCGCAACGCCGCCGGCCGTGCCGTTGCGCCGGATTTTCCGCGATGGTCTGGTGGTGGCGTTGCTGAACCCCAAGACCACTTTGTTCTTCGCCGCCTTCCTGCCGCAATTCGTCGCGCCGACCGCGCCGGCGATGCAGACGGTTCTGCTGGGCTTGCTCTTCGTCCTCATCGCTACGGCCACGGATAGTCTTTATGCGTTGCTGGCCGGCACGGTGCGCCCTTGGCTGCTGCGGCGTGGGAGTCTCGGTGCCCTGGGAAAGCGATTGGCCGGCAGTTGTTATATTGGCCTGGGCGTGGCGACCGCTTTTGCCGGCGCGCGGAGCAAAAGCTGAAACCATGAGCCACTGTCTCGATGTTACTTTGCCGCCTTCCGCCTATCTGCCCAAGCCGCTGGTCGCCGTGGCCGCCGCCGTGCTGCTGGATGCGGATGAGCGAATGCTGCTGACCACGCGGCCGCCCGGCAAGAGCTTCGCCGGCCAGTGGGAATTCCCCGGTGGTAAAATCGCCGCGCAGGAATCGCCGGAGCAGGCGCTGGTGCGGGAATTGCGGGAAGAACTCGGTATCCAGGTCGGTCTCGGCTGCCTGACTCCCTTGTGCTTCGCCTCGCATGATTATGAAACTTTTCATCTCCTCATGCCGCTATTCGCCTGCCGCGTCTGGCGCGGTACGCCGCTAGCGCGGGAAGGGCAGCGCCTCGCTTGGGCGACGCTGGCGGAGCTGGAGAACTACGACCTGCTGCCAGCTGACCGACCACTGCTGCCCTTGTTGCGGGAGCTGCTGTGACCGTCTCGGCGCTGGACAGACTCACGCAATTGCTGGCCAAGCTGCCGGGGCTGGGGCCGCGTTCGGCGCGCCGCGTGGTGCTGCAGCTGCTGAAGAAGCGCGAGACGCTGCTGCTGCCGCTGCTCGATGCCCTGCAGCGCACGGCGGCGGAGATGCGCTTCTGCCAACATTGCGGCAATCTGGATGTCAGCGATCCCTGCCACATCTGCACCGACCCGCGCCGCGACCGCGGTCGGATTTGCGTGGTGGAAGACGTCGCGGATTTGTGGGCGATCGAGCGCAGCCGGGCGTTCCGCGGTCTGTATCATGTGCTGGGTGGCACCCTCTCGGCGCTGGATGGGGTGCGGCCGGACGATTTGCGCATCGCCGTGCTGGCCGAACGGGTGGCGCAAGGCGGGGTGGAGGAGGTCATCCTGGCGCTCAACGCCACCTTGGATGGCCAGACCACGGCGCATTATGTTGCGGCGCAACTTGAGACAAGCGCCATACATATCAGCCGCTTGGCGCATGGCCTGCCGGTCGGCGGGCAGCTGGATTATCTGGATGACGGCACTTTGACCGCGGCACTGCAAGCGCGCCGCCAAGCCTGAACTGCATGATTTTCAAAGAAAATCATGGCATTTGCGAAAAATTTTAGCGACGGGAACCAAGTTTTCACGCATTATTAACGTCAATTCGCCAAGAGTAGGCACCGGCTGCAAGGCCGTCAGTGTGTCCTGAGTGTTCCCGCGTGAGGCTTTCGTGAATATCGGTCTGGTCATCAATGGCAAAGGCAGGGTTTGCATGGTTCATGACGAACCATTCGAAGCCGTGCCCGTCTGGGTGGCCTATGATGTTGACTCCAAGCGCGTGAAGATCATGTTCGATACGGGCACGGATTTTCCCATTGACTGGGAAGCCAATGACGAAATTCACCATTATCTGATGAAAACCGGCAAAGTCCTGCTCATCCGCATGGAAGACCACAAGCCGGTGGACGGCTATGACACCAGCTTCGTCAAATACCGGAACGGCAAATATTTCGAAGCCGCGCAGGCCTGAATCTGGCCTATTTCCCTTGAAAACTTAACGCTTTCTTGCTCTAATTCACTCATCGTGTGTGAGCAGAGGGTAGCAGCCTATGGCCTTGCCAAAACCGGCGTTGTTGCGCGCAGTGAGCGATGAAATTCCCGTGACCATGCTGGATCAACTCGGTTCCACCTACATCTCTGAAGCGGAGATTTCCGCCATTGCCCGCGGCGCCGTGACCGGCGGCCGCGACGACAGCACCACCTTCGCCGGCATCAACCGCTATATCTTCGTGGGTTCCGGCGACAGCGCCTTCATAGACCCCGCCGGCACCTTGGTGCAGGATACGCGGGAATATATCCGCGAACTGCGGCGGGCGCAGGCAGCCGATCCGGCAGGGCTTAAGGCCAAGGATGTGCGCCCCGTCAGCCGGCAGCAGCCGGCGCAGCCGCTGCAGCCCAATGGCGGCGCCTGAGAGACGGTTTCGGTTTTCTCAACCGTTGCGGGCTGACTGTTTTTCGAGACCCACACGATGTCCCTTCGCAAAACCACAGGCAGCCTTGGTTTGGTGCTGCTGCTGGCCTTGAGCGTCATGCCGGCCTCAGCCGCGCCGCTGCGCGACCGGCTACGCGACCGTGTCATGGAGCGCTTGGGCGGCGACAGGGTGCCGCGCCAGAATCTACCGGCGGAAGGTGAAGCACTGCCCGCCGCCGGCAGCCGCTATATCACGCTACAGCGGCCGGAAGGCGCACGGCGCTATCTGTTGCATCTGCCGCCGCAGCCAGCGTCGCGCCCGCTGCCTTTAGTCATCGCGCTGCATGGCTATGGCTCCAATCCGGCGCAGACCGAAAATCTGACGGGCTTTTCCACTCTGGCAGATGCGGCAGGTTTTGCCGTCGCCTATCCGTTGGGCGAAGGGAGCAAGCCGCAATGGCGTTTTCTTGGTCATGATACGCATGACGAAGATTTCATCATTGCGCTGATTGACGATGCGGCGCGTTATGCCCCCATTGACCGCCGGCGCGTTTATGTCACCGGTATCTCCAATGGCGCACAAATGAGCTGGCGCCTGGGCTGCATCGCGCCGGAGCGTTTCGCCGCCATCGCTCCCGTGGCGGGCAATTATGCCGGCTATGAGGATTGCCAGAGCAATGTCACTTTGCCGGCCATCGTCTTTCACGGCACGGCCGACCGGCTGCTGCCTTATGATGGCCGGCTGATGCAGTTCAGCCCCGCTCTCTGGGCGGCAGAGCGCGCCAAACAAAATGGCTGCTACCGCACGCCGCAACTCGTGTTCCAGCAGGCGGAGGTAACGGCGCAAGGCTGGCTGCATTGCCGCGACGACGCCAGCGTGATTTTCTACACGCTAACCGGCAAAGGCCATAGCTGGCCTGGGTCCAACATGCCGGAAAAAATCACCAGCCAAACCATTGATGCCACGCGGCTCATTTGGGATTTTTTTCAGCTGCACAGCCGCTGATCAAGCCGCGATTTGCCCTAGTTTGGCGCCCAACATCACCAGCAAAATCGTGCCACTCACAGAAACCACGATGTAGCAGGCAGCTTGCGCCGTCGTGCCGCGCTCAAGCAGCGCCATCGTTTCCAGCGCAAAAGCGGAGAAGGTGGTGAAGCCACCGAGAAAACCGGTGACGAGCAGCAGCCGCAGCGGCTCCGGCGCGGCGAATTTTCGCGCTAAAATCTCCATGATAAAACCAATGAAAAAGGCGCCGATGAGATTGACGCCAAGCGTACCATAAGGCCAAGCGGTGCCAAGCCAGCGCGCCGCCAGCAGGCCGGTGCCATAGCGCACCACGGCGCCGGCGCCGCCACCCAGAAAAACCAGTAGCACAGGGGGCATGGGTGACTCCGTTGGTTGCGTCGCCAAGCATAGGCTGCTTTGATACTGTCGGCAAATCCGCCACTCCTTCGCTCTCGTTTCCACCGGCCGCCCATGAAATTATTCATTCTCGGTGACAGCCATGTCCGCCCGGCGCGCCACGCTCTGGAGCAGGGCTGGTTTGGTTCCATCCCATGGCAGGTGGAGGAGGTGGGCGGCGCCACGGCGGTGGGGCTGCGCCACCCGACATCCAAAACCCAGGCGCTGCTGCGCTTCCGCGAATGCCTGCTGCCGTTCGATCCGCACACCGTGCCGGTGTTCCAACTGGGCGAGGTGGATTGCGGCTTCGTCATCTGGGTGCGGGCGCAGCGGCACAATGAAAGCGTGGCGCAGCAACTGGCGGAATCCCTGCAGGCCTATCGCAATTTTTTGCTGGCGATGCGCAACACCGGCTATGAGCGCCTCATCGTCACCAGCGCCATGCTGCCCACGCTGCCGGACGGCGCGTTGGACGGCGTGGTGGCACACCTGCGTCGCGAGGTCAAAGCGACGATGCGCGAGCGCACGGATTTAACGCTGGAATACAACGAGCGGCTTAAACAAATCTGCCACCAGGACAATCTACTCTTCGCCGACTTCACCACACACCTGCTCGACCCCGCCACGCGCACGATCAAGGACAGCTATCGCCACCCCGACCCCGCTGACCACCATTTGCACCCCGAACATGGCGGCCGCATCTGGGTGGAATTGGTAGGCGAAAAACTACAGGAGCGTCCCCGGCCGACGTTCAAGGGCGCCTTGCGTCGCACCAAACGCGTCTGGTGCAGATGGCAAAAATCCCTAAGGGTTAAGAAGTAAGTTTACTTTTCCTTGAGAATTTTGCTGCTGACCGTAATGCGGTCCATCAAGGCCAGCAACACGCCGGACAGCACGAATACCAGATGGATCGTGACCATCCACTGTACTTCGCGGTCGGGAATCTGGTTCACGTTCATGAACACCTTGAGCAGATGGATGCCCGAGATGGCGACGATGGAGGCCACCAGTTTGAGTTTCAACGCCGAGAAATCCACCGTGCCCTGCCATTCCGGCCGGTCTTCATGGTCAGCGACGTCCAGCTTAGAAACGAAGTTCTCGTAACCAGAGAAGATAACGATCACCAACAGATTGCCGGCGAGCGACAAATCAATCAGCGACAACACGCCCAGCACGGCCTTATCGGCCGTCAGGTCGGACAGCGTGAAGAAAAAATGTACCAGCTCCGCGACAAAACTATAGAGCAGGATAACCAACGCGCCGATGAGACCGATATAAAACGGCGCCATCAGCCAGCGGCTGGCGAACAGCCCGCTTTCAATCAGGCTTTCAATGCGTCGCATGGTTTTCTCCTAGGACAGCGCCGACCTGTGGCGGTAAGTGAATTTCGGGGTTGGTGTGGCGGTTGAAGGTGAGCCCGGAATATAATAGCCCTTTCCACGGGTGAGCTTTCAGGGTTGGTGTGGCGGCTGAAAGTGAGCCCGGAATATAACATGGTGCCGGTTGTGGGATTTGAACTCACGACCTACCGCTTACAAGGCGGTTGCTCTACCCCTGAGCTAAACCGGCGCAGGTTCGTCATAGCTTGACGCAACCGCCTTGTCATGGAATTTGTGCGCTGCGCGCACGGGGCGGTTGCTCACCCTACCAAACTCTGTCGCCGTAAGTAACGCTAAAACCTGCGGAAATTAAATTTTGGGCTGGTCAAACGCCCAAGCTTCGCCAATGATAGCACTTTTGCGGCTGCCGGCCGCGCCCCTTCTGCCGCATGGGTCATGCAACATGCCTGCCACGATTTTCCGCGCCCGCCAGACTAAGATTGTCGCCACGCTCGGCCCCGCCAGCAACGATCCCGCGATGATTCGCCAATTGTTCCAGGCGGGGGTGGATGTTTTTCGCTTCAATTTCAGCCATGGCAGCCATGCCGACCACGGGGCGCGGATGCAAGCGGTGCGGGCGCTGGAGCAGGAATTCGGCCGCCCCACTTGCGTGTTGGCGGATTTGCAAGGGCCGAAGCTGCGCCTCGGCACCTTCGCCAATGGCAGCATCCATGTCACGCCCGGACAGAAGCTGCGGCTCGATCTGGACGCAACGCCTGGCGATACGGCGCGGGTGGGGATGCCGCATCCGGAGATTTTTGCCGCCATCACCCCCGGCAGCGACCTGCTGCTGGATGACGGCAAGGTGCGCCTGCGCGTGTTGAAAGTGCATGGCGACGCGGCGGACACGGAAGTAGTGGCCGGCACCAAATTGTCGGACCGCAAGGGCGTCAACGTGCCGGGCGTCATCCTGCCGCTCTCCGCGCTGACGGATAAAGACCGGCGCGACCTGGATGCCGCGCTGCAATTGGGCGCGGATTGGATCGCGCTCTCCTTCGTGCAGCGGCCGGACGATGTGGCGGAGGCGCGCAAACTGGTGGGCGGCCGCGCCAGCGTGCTGGCCAAGCTGGAGAAACCGTCGGCCATCACGTCGCTGGAAGCCATTGTGGAGCAGGCGG
>CAZBSB010000122.1:0-7221 GCA_964494535.1 uncultured Rhodospirillales bacterium | reverse complement strand
CATGCAGCAGCGGATAGCGCACCACCTCGATCACGGCGGTCAGCGGGTTGACATGCACCGCCCATTCCAACCCGCGCTCCACCAGCACGGATGGCGGATAGAGAATCGGCGTGACCACGAACAACAATTGCAGCAGCATGGCCAGGCCATGCTGCAAATCGCGGTAGCGCGACCCGAGAAAACTGATGCTGGTGACCACCAGCACGCCCAACGCCAGCACCATGATCAGGCCTGGCAGGGCGGCCAGCACGCCGAGGCCGGGCTGCACGCCAAATGCCGCCATCACCGCCACGCTGGTGACCAGGCCGATACCCAGGAAAGTGGCCTGCACCATGACGACGCGGAAAATAAACACCATGCGCGGCAGCGGCAATTGCCGGAGATAGCCGGCTGCCGTGGGGAAGGTCGCGCAACCTTCCAGCAGTAGTCCAGAAATGAAACCCCAGCAGGCCAGGCCGATGGCCAGAGTGGGAATGAAATTTTCCGGCGGCACGTTCAGGATAGAAGCCCACAAATAACCGGCGCCCAGCGCGAAAATCAGCTGGTTGAACACCATCCAGGCCACGCCGAAATAGGAGCGGCGGAAACGCATTCGCATATCCAAGACCGCCAGGGCGCGCCAGACGGAATGCGCGTGCAATGCCGCGTTATATTCCCGCAGGAGAGAGAGCATCCAGTAACTTTCGCGTAATAAGGGCAGTTCCCTATCGTGAATTGCCCGTCAAGTCAAACTGCGGTCATGCCCCGCTGCCCGGCGCAACATGCCGACGATGCGCGTCACGACAGCCTGAAAATCAAATTGCGCCTCGATTTTCCGGCGCGCCGCCGTGCCGAGCCTATCCCGCAGGGCGCCGTCCTGCAGCAAGGGCAGCAGCGCGTCATACCAGCCATCGCTGCCTGGTGGTACCAGAATACCGTCAACCCCATGAGTGATAAGGTCATGATTGAAGCCCACGGCCGTGCCGACCGCGACGCGGCCGCAGGCCATGCTCTGCGCCAGCTTCAGGCCGGATTTACCCTTTTCCCACGGCGTGTCGAGCAGGGGCATGATGCCGATATCGAAGGATTGCACGGCGGCAACTTCCGTGTCTTCACGCCATTCCAGCCGTTCGGCGCGCAAAGCAGGCACGGCGTCGCCCGCGCCCATCAGCACCACACGGCACCCGGTCGTGTCCTGCAGCCGGTTGAGCGCGTCCACCACCAGCGGCAGGTAGCGGTGCGCAGTGGACGGCGTGCCGATCCAACCGATGGTGAGTGGTGCGTCGGGCGGGCGTGGCGCCACGGTATAGCGCTCCAGGTCAAGCCCCTGGCCCAGCACCACGTCATAACGGCCGCCCTGGGCTTGCAGCATGGCGCCGCAATGCGCGTGGGTGATGGCGCACAAATCGGCCTGGCGGGAGAGACGGGGGATTTTGCTGGCCAGCAGCCGGCGCAGCAGCGGCAGGCTGGCGCCCTCATGCGGCAGAAACAGCGCGTCATCTATATCTAGCACCCAGCTTTTGGCGAAACGGCGCAGCAGCATAATTTCCAGCCAGGCCGGCAGCAGCGGCAGCATTTCGGCCTGAATCCACAGCGCGTCATAGGTGGCGAGGTGCGGCAGCATGGCCAAGCGCCTGGCATAGCTGGCCAGCACGTCCGGCACGGATGCCCGCCGGCCGGCATAGCGCCGCGCCAGGTAGTCCTCGCTGAAAAACGGCGCGCAATCGAGCGTGATGCCATGGTTAACCAGGGGCGCCTGCAAATTATAAAAGCGCAGCCGGCTGCTGGGGGCGCGGCGCGTATAACGCGTCAGCGCCAACACCTTTAAGGGCGGCGCGGTTGCGGCTTCAGTGTGGTTAAGGCTTGGTTTCATTGACTTTGCGCCAGGCAGACGGCACAGTGTGCCAACAAGGCACTAAACATCAGGGCGGTCATGAGCGCAAGCGGCAAGACAATTCAGGTCTTCGTGCCGACTTTTGAGGTGGACGAAGTTTTGGCCGAGATCCGGGAATGCCTGGAAAAGGGCTGGACCGGCATGGGCTATAAGACCGTGACGTTCGAGGACGCCTGGAAAGCCTATACCGGCCTGCCGCACGCGCATTTCCTCAGCTCCGCCACGGCTGGACTGCATCTGGCGCTTGCCTACTATAAAATGGCCGAGGGTTGGCAGGACGGCGACGAAGTTATCAGCACGCCTTTGACCTTCATTTCCACCAACCACGCCATCCTGTATGAGCGGCTGCAGCCCGTTTTCGCGGATGTGGATGAGTTTGGCTGCCTTGACCCGGCCTCGGTCGCCGCTCGCATCACGCCGCGCACCCGGGCGGTCATGTTTGTCGGTTTGGGCGGCAATACCGGTCAGCTGCCGGCCGTCGCCGAGCTGTGCCGCAAACATGGGCTGCGCCTGATTTTGGATGCCGCGCATATGGCCGGCACGACTCTTAACGGCGCCTGTCCGGCCACATTGGCGGACATGGCCGTGTATTCCTTCCAAGCGGTCAAGAACCTGCCGACGGCGGATTCCGGCATGATCTGTTGCGCCGACGCGGCGGCAGACGCCGCCATTCGCCAGCTTTCCTGGCTCGGCATCAACAAGGACACCTATGCCCGCATGGGCGCCAAAGGCGATTATAAATGGCTCTACGATGTCGAACATGTCGGCTTCAAATATAACGGCAACGCCGTGATGGCGGCCATGGGGCTGGTGGGTTTGCGCCATTTGGATGCCGGCAACGCCTATCGCCGCCAATTGGCCGCCTGGTATGACGAGGCGTTGGAAGACGTGCCGGAAATCACGCGCCTGCCGCTGGCGCCGGGGTGCGACAGTTCGCGTCATCTCTATAGTGTGCTGGTGCCGGAGCGCGATGCGGTGATGCAGCGTTTGTATGCCGAAGGTATCTTCCCCGGCGTGCATTATCTGGATAACACGCGCTATAGCATGTATGCCGCCGCGGCCGGCACGTGCCTGCGCGCCGCCGCGATGTCGGAGCGCATCATCTCCCTGCCCATGCATCTGCGCCTCACGCAGGAAGATGCGGAGCATGTCGCCGCCACGCTCATCGCCACCGTGACCGAATTGGCCGCGCGCCGCGCCGTCGCTTGACCCCCCATGCAGACCGAAGCTCTCGCTCTTGCCGGCCTCTGCCTGTTGACGCCGCGCCGCTTCCCGGACAAGCGCGGCTATTTCGTGACGGTCTATCAGGAGGCGGATTATCGCCGGCTGCTGCCGGATTATCGCGGCACGGCGCAGGACAATATGGCCTATTCCGCCACAACCGGCACCGTGCGCGGGCTGCATTTCCAGGCGCCGCCGCACGCCCAGGGCAAGCTGGTCTTCGCCTTGCGCGGTGCTGTGCTGGACGTGGTGGTGGATATCCGCCGTTCCAGCCCGAGTTATGGCCAACATGTCGCCGTGCGGCTTGATGACGCGACCGGCCAGCAGCTTTATGTGCCGCCGGGATTCGCGCACGGCTATATCACCCTTACGCCTGAGTGTTTGGTGGCCTACAAAGTGGATGCGCCCTATGCGCCGGCGGCTGAAGGCGGCCTGCGCTGGAACGACCCCGCCCTGGGCATTGACTGGGGCGCCGCGGCGCAACAACCCGTGGTGAACCAACGCGACGCGACTTTTCCGTTGCTCAAGGATTTGCCGTCGCCTTTTGCGTAAGTCTGGCTTAGGCGGACGAGGGAACACTATTGCCCATCGGTTATGCCGACGGCATGGTGGAGCTGGCGCCGCTGGACGGTCGCCCCGGCGTAATGATTCACCCGCCGGTGTCGCCAACGGGGCATGAAATCATCGGCCTGGCCTGGAACGTGGCGGGCGACTATGCGATGCTGTTCACCATAGACAACGTGGCCGGCGTGGTGCGGCAATAACGGAATTGGTTAATTTTCGTGCAAGTGCTGCCCTTATTTCTTTCATACTTCCCGTGATAGGGTGTTTGCAGAAATATTCAGGAGAAGTTTTATGGCCAAACCAAGCTATCGCAACCTGCTTGCAGGCGTTGCTGTCAGTGTCGCAGCGTTTGGCGCGACGGGCGCACAAGCGCAAGCGACGCCGGCGGCCGGCGACAAGGCTGTCACACTTTCCAGTCTGGCGACGCACGCGCAGGCGCGGGCGGACAAAGCCGGCAACGCCGCGCTCTGGACATGCGCCAGCGCCGTGTTGAAGGAAGATGGGCGTTTTGGCAAAGGCGCGCATATCGCTTCGGTCAACCCCAGAGGGGAGGGCGGCACCGTCGAAGGCGGCGGCGCTTATGTGCGCGTGACGTTTGATCCGGCACAGACAAAAGATTTTGGCGGCATCACGGCCAGCAACACCGGATTTTATGGCGGAGTCAATGATCACGGGTTGGCGACTGCCGAAGCCAGCACTGAAAGAATGCGTTATGAAAGAACGCTGCCGGCCACGACGAATGCTTCCGGCTTGGATGGCGATACAGGCGCAGTCAGGGCGGCTGTTGCGGGTGTCGCGGCGCGCGTCAAGTCCAAGTGCCTTAACCCTGGGTCTTAAACCGAGTCTCAGCTTACGAGCTATACTTTGACTCCAATCTCATCGTGCGAATAAAACAGTGCCTTCTTGCCGAAAGGCACGAGGACATAGCAATCCCACAAAAACAGGGCGCTCAGCGTGACGCAAGACACGATGTCCTCGTATTCGTCGGCAGCGAATAGCTGCCCCGGCAAGTCGCCAATCCGCTGCCCGGCATCTGCCGGTATGGCGAACTCACGGCCGCCTTTCGCGGCCGTGATGTCCGGGTGGCCATGCTTGTCCAGTGCAATCTGATTGTTGTGGCACCATTTGGTGCATTCTTTGTCGCTGAGAAGCTGCACGGCGGCTAATTCAGCCGCACGGGCTGATACGGGCTGTCCAGCGAGAAGGCGGGCACCTTGACGTCGAAGCGTTCGCCGCGTTCGTTTTCCATCTGATAAGTGCCGGCCATGATGCCGGAGGGTGTGCTGAGTGGGGTGCCGCTGGTATATTCAAAATAATCGCCCGGCTCCAGTATCGGCTGCTCGCCCACCACACCGGGGCCGCGCACTTCATGCACTTCGCCTTTCGCGTCGGTGATGCGCCAGTGGCGGCTGAGCAGCTGCACCGTCTCGCTGCCCAGATTGTCAATGCGGATATGATACGCCCACACGAAATGACTGTCCGCCGGCGCCGACTGCTCGTCCAGATAGGCTGTGCGGACGGTGATTTTAATCTCGCGGGTCGTGGCGCTATACATGCTTGTCCTGTGGTTGCGCGGTTAGCATAGCATGACCTTACCCGCCAGCAACCTCCAGCTTATCTATCTTACGCAGCTGCGGAATGCGCCAGGCGCAGAAGGCCGCGACGCCCAATGTCAACACCCCGCCCAGAATGGTGGCCGGCACGGTGCCGAACCAGGCGGCGGTGACGCCGGATTCAAACTCGCCCAATTCGTTGGACGTCGTGATGAACAGCATATTGACGGCGGAAACGCGGCCGCGCAGCTGATCCGGCGTTTCCGCCTGCACCAGGTGCGAGCGCACATAAACGCTGATCATGTCCCCCGCGCCCATGACGATGAGCAGCCCCAGCGAGAGGAAAAAATTTTCCGACAGCGCGAACAGAACAATGCATAACCCGAAGATGCTGACGCCGCCGAACAGCCAGTGCCCCACGCGGCGACGCAGCGGATATTGCGCCAGCCACGCCGCCATCAGCGCGGCGCCCACCGCCGGCGCGGCGCGCAACATGCCCAGGCCGGCGGGGCCGACATGCAAGATTTCCGCCGCATAAATCGGCAGCAATGCCACCACGCCGCCGAACAGCACCGCGAACAAGTCCAGACTGATGGCGCCCAGCAGCACCGGCCGCGCGCGGATGAAGCGTACGCCGGCGATGAGATTTTCCCAACTCGCGGGTTGCCGCTCGCCCTTGCTGCGCGTGCGGATGAGCAGGCTGCAGGCGGTGGCGATGACCAGCATCAACGTCGCCAAACCATAAACCACCGGCGCGCCGAACGCATAAGCCACGCCGCCCAGCGCCGGCCCGCCGATGGTGGCGACCTGGAACGACAAGGCGCTGAGTGCAACGGCATTGCTGAAAGCGTGCGGCGGCACCACATTGGGCAACAGCGCCTTGGCGGCCGGCGCGCCGGTGATGCGCGCCACACCCAACAGCACCGCCAGCGCGAAAATCGGCCAAACCTCTTTGTTGTTTTGCACCGCCAGCAGCAGCAAGCCGAGGCTGACCACCATGACGAGCGCATAGGTGGCGGTGATCAGGCGCGCGCGATCCAGCCAGTCCGCCAACTGGCCGGCATGAAGCGCGAAGAACAACGCCGGCAGAAACTGGCACAACCCCACCATGCCGAGCGCAAACGGATCACGCGTCAAATCATAAACCTGCCAGCCGATGGCGACCGTGAGCATCTGCGAGCCGAACGTGCCGCATAGCCGCCCAAGCGTCAGCAGATTAAAATCGCGATGCCGGAGAGCGGGGTGTTTTGGAGAAGTTTCAGCCGGTAGGATGTGAGCCATAAGGCGGATGTTAGCTTAATTTATGAGCAGGATAACAAGTTTTTAGTAGCTGGGTATATTTCAGATTTGGCAGCTATCTTCCCATCAACATATCCCAAAGTGTTATGAGTTCTTTTGTATGTTTTCTGTGAATTTTTATCATGATCTCATGCTGTATTTTTTGCGCGCATTTATCTGAAGCAACGATTGTTCCTTGTAGTGAATAGTTCAAATAATCGAGCCTGATGTCACTATATCTAAAACTCGACTCTAACTCTCTTTCATAGACTCGTATGATTTTTGATCGCTTTTTGTCGAGATAAAGTCGTCCAACTCGAATGTCATCAGGTATTAGGTTGACATCCCGAAGTTCGAGATAGCACCCGTCGCTTGTCATGCTGGCAAAAGATTTATTGAGGCTTACCCAAACGTGCAAATCATAAGGCGACCGCGCACACTATGTGACCGGTCTATACTGCTGTCGGTGCCAAGTAAACGAAGGCGAGTGCTTCCGTAAGGAGCTTGCTGCCTAACGTCTTTGTAAGAAAAATCCTCAAAATGCACAGCTACAGAGTAATTCGCTACGATGAATGCGCATACAATTATAAATAGAATCGCGATTACCGCTTTCATGGACGCCTTAAAATCTAAACGGGCGAACTGGTAGGGTTGGCGTGGCGGCTGCCCGTTCGCCCATAATACAAAATCTGGAGCGGGTGAAGGGAATCGAACCCTCGTATGCAGCTTGGG
>CAZBSB010000121.1:3212-7304 GCA_964494535.1 uncultured Rhodospirillales bacterium | reverse complement strand
TGCGCGAATTGACGGACGAGAAGGCGCTCGAAATCTCCATCATCGAGAATATCCAGCGCCAGGACATTTCCGCGCTGGAGGAGGCGGAAGCCTATCAGCGCCTGATCGCGGAATTTCATTATACGCAGGAGAAGCTGGCCAAAATCATCGGCAAGAGCCGCAGCCACATCGCCAACACCATGCGCCTGTCCAACCTGCCGGATAATGTCAAAGCGCTGTTGAATGACGGCTCCATCACCGCCGGCCACGCCCGCGCCTTGCTGGTGGCGGAAGACCCCCTGGGTCTGGCGCAGGAAATCATCCGCGATAACCTGTCGGTGCGGGAGGTGGAGGCGCGCGTCCGCAAGCCGGCGCCGGAAGCCGACCACCAATCCCTGGTGGCGGAACTGGCCAATGCCACTAGCACCAGTCATGTCCGCCAAGGCACCATCGTCACCACCTTGGACGCTAACACCCTGGCATTGGAGCGTGACCTTACCAACGCCTTGGGTCTCAAGGTCAAGCTGAGCGCGCACAGCGACGGCAGTGGCGCCATCACCATCGCCTACAAAACCCTCGACCAGCTGGAAGACCTACTCCAAAAACTGCGCGGCTAAAACACACAAAAGACACGCGCACAAGTGACGACAGGAGCAGCAGAATGAACATGCAACAAACCATTATGTTGGGCGGCATCGCCCTCGCCGCCGTCGCCACGCTCTGGGTCGCCCTGCCGCTGCTCAAACCGAAGCCGAAGCAAGAAAAGAAAGTTGACCCCGCGCTCACCCCCGTGGCGCTGGAGCAAGCCGTGGCCGGCGCGCGCCTGAGCGGCATCGGCCCCTTCATCGTCCGCACGATCCGCGACGCCGCCAGCGAATCCCACACCTGTGAAACCGCGGCCTCCGCCATGGCGCAAGCCACCGCCGCCTTCCAGCACGACAAAACCAAGCAAGTGCTGGTGACATCCAACACCGAAAACCTCCTCAGCCTCCGCCGTGCCGGCAGCGCCGCCTCCACCCCCCAAACCACCCAGGGCGTGGATATCCGTCGCTTCGGCAGCGCCTAACCCTCAGCGAGGGACAAAACAAACTCGGAAATCCCGTCATGCCCGCGTATTTGAACGCCGGGAAGGCGTTCATGGGGCAGCCCGTTTTCTGTTAAACCCAGCCAACGCCTCAGCATGACAGCAGCAAAGCTAGTCTCTTAAACTAGCCGCCAGGCCGCCAACCATGAAACCATTGCCGCAAGACCCATTTGCGCTATAGTCCGCCCCATAAATACTGGCTTTAGGCATCAACCATGAACGAACTTTTCCGTCAGGTCGGCAGCGCGCTCACCATGGTGGCGAGCCTCGCCGTCACCGCCTATACGGTGAAATATGTGGTAGATGCCTATCACGGCCATTACTGCCTGCCCACGAATAGCGAATATACTGTCCTGCGCCACATGGGCTCCGCCGCCAACGGCGTGGTGAATATGGGCGCCTGGGCGCTGGACAAGCCTTATTGCCCATCCCCACCAATCTTCAGCGCCCCACCCGCCCGCACCCAAAAACCAGGCAATGGCTCGTAACATCTTTGACAGGCTTAAGTCACTCCAACGCAAAATAGTGCGCTTCTCATAACCGACCTTTTGTGCGACAGGAGATTGCCTACAGTTTATAGGTTGCTTGAAGATGTAAGAAATTGAGTCTGAGGCATACCTAAACGGAGACGCAATTATGTCCACACAGAGAATTACCGTTGAAGCCACAGTCACTGCACCCATCGAAAAAGTCTGGCTCGCTTACACAACGCCAGCAGATATCAAGCAATGGAATGCGGCATCCGATGATTGGCACACAACGAACGCGACCGTAGATTTGCGCGTCGGCGGGGCGTTCTCTTCACGCATGGAAGCGAAAGATGGCAGTTTTGGCTTTGATTTCGCCGGAACATACACGAAGATTGTGCCACACAAACTAATTGAATATTCCTTCGGCGAGCGTGTCGCTGAAGTTGAGTTTGTGTCGAACCAGAAAGGGATCACGGTTCGCGTAACCTTCGACGCGGAAGAAACTCACTCTATCGAGCAGCAGCGTGTTGGATGGCAAGCCATTTTGAAGAATTTTGCTCGGTACGTTGAGAGTCACTCCGCATAACAACTGTCCTTTTGGTTGAAGAAACTCACCCCGCCCCCCGTGCCAGCGTCACCATCGCCTGCTGGCACAAAATCACGTCCGGCATTCCCGTGCGCTTGCACTGCGCCTCTGTCTCCGTCAGCAGCGCCAGCGCCCGCAGCAGCCGCGCCTGCGGCCAGCGTTGCACTTGTTTGGCGAAGCTGGCTTCGGCCTTCCAGAACACCCGCGGTTGCAATTTCAGCATCGCGTCTTTCACCCCCATGCCGCCATCCACCCGCGCTCGCGTTTCCAGCAGCCGGTTGAAATGCCGCTGCGCCGCGCGCAGCAGCGCCACCGGCGCGGTCGCTTCCGCCTGCAAGCGCCGCAACGCCGCGTCCAGCGCCGCCTGGTCGCCGTCGCCCGCCGCCATCACCATACTGTCCATATCCACGCCCGCCGCGTCGCCCAGCGCCGCGCGCACCGTCTCCGCCGTCACCGGCGCGTCACCGGCATACAACGCCAATTTTTCCAACTCGCTGAACAGCCCGATCCGATCCGGCGGCGTAAACCCCGCCAGTTGCTCCAGCGCCGCATCGTCAATCGTGCAACCTAACTGCCGCAATTGCTGCCGGATGAGTTTCTCGCGCTCTACGCCTTCTTCAGGATAACAGGCCAGCGCCGCGATGGCCTGACTCTCCCCCTCCGCCAGCGTCCGCAATTTGGAGCGTTTATCGAGTTCGCCTGCCTCCAGCAGCAGCAGCGTATCGCTGTCCGGCGGGTCTTGCAGCAGCGCGCTCACCGCCGCCGCGATTTTCTCCTCCGCCTGCTTCACGCGCACTAGCCGCCGCCCGCCGCCCAACGCCAGCTCCAGCATCGCGTCGCGCAACAAGCCAGGCTCGGCGGCAATGGCATCACTCTCCAGCAATGTCACCCGGAACGGATCGTCCGGCGTCGGCACAATCTGCCTGGCCATCTGCTCCGCCCGCTGCCGCACCGCCCCCGTGTCCGGCCCAAACACCAGCGCCACGGCGAGGCCGTCAGGCAACTGCCGCACAAAACCATCAATCCGCGCGCCGGCAATTTTCATCAACCATGCTCCAAACCGTCACGCGCCATCGCCGCAAGAAACCGCGCGCCATATTTCTCCAGCTTCACGCTGCCAATGCCGGAAATGGCGCCCATGGCTTCCAATGTGCCCGGTCGCGCCTGCGCTAAGGCCATCAATGTCGCGTCATGAAAAATTACATAAGGCGGCACATTCTGCGCCGCGGCCAGCTCGCGGCGCAAGGCGCGCAAGGCTTCAAACAACCGCTCATCATCCTCATTGTCCAGCCGCGGTTCCCCTTTGCCCGCCACCGCGCGCTTCTTGTCCTTCCTGACGCCTTGCCGGCCAGGCACCGTGTCTTCGCGTAGCGTCACTGCAGCTTCACCGCGCAACACCTTCCGGCACAACATTTCGTCGCCCAGCTGCAGCCCGCCATGGCCTTCCATGTCGCTAACCAGCAACCCCTGCGCCGCCAGCTGCCGAAAAATCCCGCGCCAAGCGTCACGCGAAAATTCTTTCCCGACGCCATAAGTCGGCAATTGATCATGACCAAACCGCCGCACGCGCTCCGTGTCCGCGCCCACCAGAATATCCGTCAAATGCGCCGCCCCGAATTTCTGCCCGGTGCGCAGCACGGCGGAGAGCGCCTTCTGCGCCGCCACCGTCCCGTCAAACACCGCCGCCGGCTGCCGGCACGCGTCGCAATTGCCGCACCGCTCCGCGAGCGTTTGCCCGAAATACGCCAGCAGCACCTGCCGTCGGCAGCGCACGCTGTCGCAATAACCAATCAAGCTGTCGAGCTTGCCATGCTCCAACCGCTTGCGCGCCGCATCCGCTTCACCCTGCTCGATGAAGCTGTGCAGCTTGGCCGCATCCTCGCTCCCATAAAGCAGCAAGGCTTCCGCCGGCAACCCGTCGCGCCCGGCGCGGCCGGTCTCCTGATAATAAGCCTCGATGCTCCTGGGCAAAT
>CAZBSB010000121.1:0-3202 GCA_964494535.1 uncultured Rhodospirillales bacterium | reverse complement strand
CAAATCCACATGCACGACAAACCGCACATCCGGCTTGTTGATGCCCATGCCAAACGCCACAGTGGCGACAATGATGACGCCATCTTCCTTCAGGAATTGCTCCTGATGCCGCGCCCGCACCTCAGCATTCAGCCCGGCATGATAGGGCAGCGCGTTGTAGCCTTGCTCCGTCAACCAGCCGGCAAGTGCCTCAACCCGCGCGCGCGACAAGCAATACACAATGCCGGACTCACCGGCATGACCCTGTTCGAGAAAACCCAGCAACTGCTCGCGCGCCTTGGCCTTCGGCGCCACCCGGTAACGAATATTCGGCCGGTCGAAGCTGGCCACAAACACGCGCCCATCTGCAAGATTGAGTTTCTTGATAATCTCCTGCCGCGTCGGCCCATCGGCCGTGGCCGTCAACGCCAGCCGCGGCACGCCCGGAAAACGCTCTTGCAGCACAGCCAGCTTCAGATATTCCGGCCGGAAATCATGCCCCCACTGCGAAACGCAATGCGCCTCGTCAATCGCGAACAGCGCAAGGGTGCATTCATCCAACAACCGGAGCGTACCCTCCATCAGCAATCGCTCCGGCGCGATATACAGCAGCTGCAACGCGCCCGCCCGCGCCTGGTCAATCACTTGTTTGGCGCTGCTGCCGTCCAAGCTCGAATTCAGCGCCGCCGCGCGCACCCCCAACTGCTGCAGCGCCGTCACCTGGTCATGCATCAAGGCAATCAGCGGCGAGATGACCACGCCCATGCCACCGCGGCACAGCGCCGGTATCTGGTAACACAGCGATTTGCCGCCGCCCGTCGGCATCAGCACCAAAGCATCGCCGCCCTGCATCACATGCTGGATAATCGCTTCCTGTTCGCCACGAAACGAACCATAACCGAAGACGCGGCGCAGCACCTCGGCCGGCGCCGCGCCGTCGTCGGCCTGCGCCAGCGCCGCACTAGCGCGGCGCGTCATGACCAAAATACAGCGCCAGCCGATTGACGATCTGCTCGCCAATCTCGTTCAGCGCCCGCGCCCGCGCATCTTCCCGCGCCGTCAGCGTCGCATATTGCGCGTCCAGCTGGTTGAAGCTGACGCTGGCGCGGATGGTCTGGTTGATCAGCTCCTTGCCGTCGCTCTTGCGCGTCAACCGATACTGCGCCGTAGTGTCCAACCGCGTGCGCGAAGCCGTGGCGTCGCGCCGGATACCCAGCCCCGCTTCCGTCTCGCTCAACCGCACGTTCAGCTCATAGGCGGCGTCCACCGGCCGCCCGTCCTGATACATCCGGTCCATCAGCCGGTTCCGCAGCATCTGCCCGCTGCGGTCGGGAATGGTGGCAATCTGCACCTGGTTGAGCGCGGCCTCTGTCGTCCGCGCGCCGTCGCCCCGCTTGCCATATAGCGGCGCGAAGCCGCAGCCCGCCAGGCCGGTCAAAACCGCCAGCAGCGCCACCACCATGCCCAGCCGTATTTTCATGCGACGATATTCACAATCTTATTCGGCACCACAATCACTTTCTTCGGCGCCGCGCCGCCCAGCGCCCGCTGCACGTTATTGTCATTGAGCGCCAGTTTCTCCAATTCGGCTTGTGACAAATTAAGCGGCGCCTCCAGCGTGGCGCGCAACTTACCATTCACCTGCACCGCGATGGTGACCGTGTCTTCCACCAGCAATGCCGGGTCAGGCTTCGGCCACGCCGTATCGCACAGCGCCGTGCCATGCCCCAGCTCCGCCCACATCGCCTCGCTGATATGCGGCAGCATCGGGTTGATGATGCGCGCCAGCGTCTCCAACCCCTCGCGCAGCACCCAATCCTCGCCCAGCGCCGCATTGTCCAAAGCATCCAGCGCGTTGCCGAGTTCGCGCGCCCGCGCCACCGCCTTGTTGAAATGGAACCGCTCGAAATCCTGCCCAATCGCCGCCAATGTCTGGTGAATAACGCGCCGCGTCTCCACCGCCCGCTCGCCAAACCCCGCCGGCAGCGCCGCGCCCGGCGGCGGGAGTTTGAGTTTCGGCTCGCTCACCATCCGCCACAACCGGTTAATATAGCGCCACGCCCCATCCACCCCGGCTTCCGTCCATTCCAAATCGCGCTCCGGCGGCGAGTCGGACAGCATGAACAGCCGCGCCGTGTCCGCGCCATAGCTTTCAATGATGCGCGCCGGCGGCACCACATTGCGCTTGGATTTGCTCATCACCTCCACGCGCCCAACTGAAACCGGCTCGCCCGTCTCGGCATGAACCGCGCACCCGTCGCTCTGCTTCACCACCTGCTCGGGATAAAGCCATTTGCCGTCAATATCCTTATAAGACTCGTGGCACACCATCCCCTGCGTGAACAAACCGCTGAACGGCTCGTCCAATCTCACATGCCCGGTCTGCCGCATCGCCCGCGTGAAATAGCGCGCATAGAGCAGATGCAGAATGGCGTGTTCAACCCCACCCACATACTGGTCAACCGGCAGCCAATAATCCACCGCCGCTTCGTCCACCGGCTTGTCCGCCAACTGCGGCGAACAAAAGCGCGCGAAATACCAGCTGCTATCCACGAACGTGTCGCACGTGTCGGTTTCCCGTGTCGCGTCGGCGCCGCATTGCGGACACTTCACATGCTTCCATGTCGGGTGATGCTGCAGCGGGCTGCCCGGCTTGTCGAACGTCACATCCTTCGGCAAGGCCACCGGCAAATCCTGCGCCGGCACCGGCACCACGCCGCAGGCGGCGCAGTGAATCATCGGAATCGGGCAACCCCAATAACGCTGCCGGCTGATACCCCAATCGCGCAGCCGATATTGCACGGTGCCATGCCCGGCCTTCAGTTTCTCCAACTGGCGGATTGCCGCCTGCTTGCCGGCCTCCACGCCAAGCCCATCCATGAAACGCGAATTCTGCAGCACGCCGTCGCCGGTATAGGGCGCGTCATCGAAATCATGCTCGATGTCCGGCGCCACCACCGGCAAGATCGGCAATTCATATTTGGTGGCGAATTCCCAATCGCGCTCATCATGCGCCGGGCAACCAAAAATCGCACCCGTGCCATATTCCATCAGCACAAAGTTGGCCACATAGACCGGCAGCTGAATGCCGGCGTCAAACGGATGCGCGGCCACCAGGCCGGTCTCGAACCCCAGCTTTTCCTGCTGCTCTAAAACCGCTTCGCTCGTGCCGCTGCGGTTGCAGGCGGCAATGAAGTCGGCCAAATCGGCATTCCCCTTGGCC
>CAZBSB010000120.1:0-7398 GCA_964494535.1 uncultured Rhodospirillales bacterium | reverse complement strand
ATGCATACTGCGGCGCAATCAGACTTACACTTAACGCAGCTCTTCGCTTAAAAACAAGATTAGCCAACCCTCTAACCACCGCCCCACACCACCATTATATTGCTATGGAGTGCGTTTATGGTTCTTTGGAAAAAGCAATTCGGTCAGTCCTGTTTTCTGCTTACATGCTTTTTCGTATTTTTGAAGTAGACATCTGGTGCAGAGAAACCCAACCAAAATACTCACATCCCTTTCATCCGCTAAGAATGTTTCTTATAACTGAAGTTCTCTATGAAATATTTTCTCAGGTTCCCGAATATGGGTTTGATCCGTCCGATTTCTTGAAACTTTCTGAGAAGGTTATATTAGAAGCCGAAAACGCTTGTGGCCTAGTCAAAGGTGAGCCCCCCGATATGCGGGGAATATATAGCGTTGTTTCGCAGGAAAGCGGCTTCTTATATTATATCAATGACTTCAAGAAAACGTGGGCGAATATCCGGCCAGAATTGGACATCTACAAGCGAGGCGGACAGCTTGCACCTTAATCTCCATCAAGCTGTCACAATTTAGAATTTGTTGCCGCGTAACGCATTCTTATACTCGTCACATCCGGCACCGTCACGCCGTTCTCTTTCAAACTGGCGGCCAGCGTATCACGGATGGCGGTTTTAGTTTCGTTCAGCACGGCATAATCCAACGGATGCACCGTGCCGGTTTTGTCCACCACCACAAACATGCCGTCTTCATCCGTGGCGCAGTGTAGGTCATGCTTGGCCAACGCCGCGACGAAATCGGCGCTGCCACCCGTGCTTTCCCAGGCCGCCGCGATCTCGGTGGAATATTGCAGCCGCTGCGCCGCTGCGGCATCCACCCGGGCGCGTTGCTGCACGGGGTCTTCGCGGTAAAATTGCCCCATCAAGAAACCCCAGAACATCAGCACCACGAGCATGAAATTCAGCCCGAGCAATTGCCAATAAAGCCAGGCTTCCGAGGGCTCATTGGCATGAAAAACGGTTTTGCAGTTCCAGGAAGTGCAGGCCATGCCTTGCGAAAGGTTACGCAAGAACAAGTAGGCCAAGAGCACACCAAGAATTAGAAAATACCAATTCTGCCGCTTGGGCGGCTGGCGCAACGACAGCCAGAAATTGCGCGGCCCCCAAAAGCCGCTGAAGGCCAGTGCGATGAGCAAGACCAGCAGCATCCAGAAGGAAGCGGTAATAAAAATCTGGTCAAAAAGAGCGGGCTGCGCCGGCTGGCTTTCCATCAACTATCCCCCACTCGCCACCCTCTCAAAAAGGGCGGCGATGCCACACCCAGCTTAGCATGGGATAGAACATTTTGTAACCGTCGCATCGGGCGGAGCGACACATTATATCCTGTAACTGTTGCAGTGATCCGCATATTTGGCCGAAGCTGACGCAGATTTGCGCGCCGGCACGCTAGCTGCTCCGCGATGAGCAACACTGCCATTAATCTTTTATAAACCCACCTGGGGTTGTAATTAATGTAGTGAATACAATTGTATTCATGGCGTACGGCCTGCGTGGCCGCCAACGTCAATTCAAGATGCGGAGTTTACTATGACTGAGGCGCTTGAAAACCATCCGATTATTCTGGGATTAGAGCGACCACGGGAGTCGCTGGCGCAGTTTCCGCAAAGGCTGCAGCAGCGCCAAGCTAAACGGGCGTTGCACGCGCTGGTGGTCGAGGATCAGCTTTTCTCCCGCAAGATGCTGCATGACGCGCTGCGCGACTTCTGCACCGCCGACCAAGCCAAGGACGCCAAGGAAGCGGCGCAGATTTACTTGAAAAACCCACCGCACATTGCCTTCCTCGATATCGAACTGCCTGATGGCAGCGGCCACGAGTTGGCGGCGATGTTCCGGCAGCTTGACCCCGCCGCTTTCATCGTCATGGTCACCGGCAACAGCAGTAGCGAGGATGTGACCACCGCCCTGGCCAACGGCGTCGGCGCCTATATCGTCAAACCCTTCAACCGCCAAAAAATCCAAGCCTGCATCGAAAAATTCCACAGCGCGCACCCAACGCTGGCAGTGAAAGGGATGGTGGGGTAGACGCCTCTCGTTTGATGATTTGTCTATGTCACGCGCCACCACGAAAAGATAAAGGCTGAAGTCTAGTTCACAAACCTCCCAATCAAGACTCGGACAACCGATCAAATCCAGCAAAGGGGCTGAAAACAACATTTCGGTTTGCTAATCGCTCTTCAATTGTAGCCTGAGTTGGAAAATGATCGCGGAATTCCGGCCAAGCAGAGGAAATGCAATTTCCCCAGCCGCTCATAGCAATACGCACTGTTCACTTAATTGACAGTCTACGCTTAGCGTCTAATACCTCAAAACACCCCAACATTTAGACCTACAATTAGACTCGTATAGGCTTGGCGCCTGTTTCACTCTACGCTCCCCTTTGCAAAATTCCTCCTTATATCTTGCGAACAACCGAGACTGCATTTCTTAAAAGCACTTCGCGCAAAATAGCCGCATCAGCATTTGGCGGCGGTGACCAACCCTGCCAATACCATTGTATGATTCCTACATCGAAGTAGGGTAAGTTTTGATTCTGTAGTGCGTTATTTGGGTCAGCCACGAATACGTCGCTTTCATCACTACCTACTTCATACAAATGATGGTCTGAAAACCCGTTTATATGAGTGCGAAACAAATTAGCTTCATCAATTGTAAGAAAACAAAAAAGTGATGATAGCCTTGATGGTCGATAAGGAAAGTAGACAGACCTTATTTGTTCATACGCCATTTCACGTCTGTAAGAGCCGTGCTTTACTCCAGTTTCAAGAACAACACGCCCATAACTGCCTGGTTGAATTACTTCACCGTGCAATAATTCTTGTTCGGTCAGCCGGTAATATAAGAACATAATAATTACGATCTATCTATCGGGTGTTCGTGCCAATCAGTATCTGTGTTGGCTGGTCTATATCAAGCATTGGTTGGACGACGATCCCAACCGGGGTCCGATGCCCACTTAGCGGCAAGAAACTTAGGTGGGGTTTTGTAATCTCATAACCCTCTTTGGTCAAAAATTCATCAATCTGATCTGCGAGATTCTCTCGTTCAGTTGCCCCATCTCCGCCAGATAATATTCGGATAGACACTTTTTTGTCTTTAGGAACTCCTATCAAAAGTGCTTTCTTAGTCATATCGTCTAATATGCGGTCAGGTTTCTGTGTTTGAAGATAATTATCGCCTTGTTGCCCTTGAGTGACGATCCCTTTGTTACCGATCACGTCGCCAATTGTATTGGACGGCAGATGCTGTTCCTGCTTTGCAAAAATAACTCCGTACTTGCTATGAGACCACCACCCGAAATACGTCCAAGCAGGGGCAGGTAAAATCAATATCAAGCAAGTTATAATAGGGGCGCGCCGATATAGTCTTTTCCAAAACGTAGTGGCGTATCTTTTCTCGCGTTTCAGCTTATCGAGAAGAAAGTTCATAGCGAGTTTATCAAACACAACACCATCCTCCGCCCCTAAAATTTTTACTAAATACACAAAGAGAATTATTTAAGGAGACAAAATGACAACAAAAATTAGAGAGTTGCAAAATCTGCGCTGGCTCCTTTTACGGTTAGAACCGCACAAACGAGGATCACAACTAAAATACGCAGAGAGATTTTTGAAAGCAGCATTTTTTTGATCTCCAGTTTCATTTCAGCCTCTATAAAATAAAGGTCAATGCCATCACTAGAGCAGAGCGGCCATATGTGGTGAGATTTCGAAAGAGTATCGAAGGCATTGTTTTAGTGCATTAAACTCATTTGAAGGTAGTGAACCCTTCATAATCTCAATTGTTCTATTTGTCAGACTCGCAGTTAAATATGTCTTGTGAAGACGGCGGAATTCGTTCAACAATATCCAGGTATCTTTATTGAACCAGCCTTTTTGAGACGGCCAGAAGAAGTATTTTCCAGAATCTTTGCAGCCATAATCTTTTTGCCTGCTCCGCTGCTGCGATGTGGTCATCGCAATCAACATATAGTCTTTGTCTTTATCAGAAAGAACGACATACAACTTGTCGTGATCAGGCCCATTATGATCTTTGAAGTTAAGAACCTGACCCGCTGCGGGAAGTGCTGCTGAAAGCTGCACGGAAGCCATTGTCGATCTCTTTTAATTCTTGTAGATATTCAGTCGTAATTGATTCTTTATCTGCCATCAAGGGTTGAGTACCTAAAATAAGGTCATAGTCAATTATTTTGTTATTACCCCGACCGTTATCCCACACCTTGCGCCACGGCATACCTTTGCCGTGTGTTAGCTGAACCATATCCTTCGAATAGACCTCGCAGCAGAATTCAACAATTCTGTCCAAAATCATTTTTTCTCTACGGCTAAAAAACTTCTCATCAAATTTCTGAAGTATAGAAAATTGTAGTCCAGAAGTAATTTCATCTAGTTCGTCGGTGCGGTTTGTAATTCTGATATGTTTTGCAATGTCTGGGGCTGGAGATTTTAGCTCATCATAAAGGTCGGCTGCGACGGGTCCCATTTTCCAAGCTCTATATTCCAAACCAATAGATGGCCTGCCGGTTTGGCGATAATGTTCAAAATCTAGAAGATAGAGAAGCTTCAGCATCTTGAGTTTGCCAAGCGTACTGTTCTGAATTTTTTCAGTAAAATAGAGCATAGCGTGAATCAACTTCTCACGCGCATAAGGTATGTCGATATCTCTGCTCATACGTCTATTTAGCTATCGTGTCGCTTAAGGTCTTGTAAATATTAACATAGATGCAAAACTGGAATTTGACAGTTGCGATTTCGCAACCAAAAATCTACACTGTTTTTCTGTTCTATATGAATGACTTGCAGGGATGGATAATAAATACATATATGAAAATCCACGAGATAATAAATTCCAGCAGCCCATTCAGCTTCAAGCCGAAGCTATCTCAAGCCGAACAAAAAGAAGCAAACAGGAGGGCAGAATCGATTAAACAAACCGATGCTTTGCTTGATGATCCACTGCTAAAGGCGTTGCATACAAGGATGAGCAAAAAGCGTTAGCGCCTGCAATAAATACACATATGAAAATCGCAGAAATCTTTGAGTCAAAAAACCCTTTCAGCTTTAAGCAGTGCACACCAGAGCAAGTCAGGTTGGCAGCACTAAGAGCAAACGAAGAAAAAGCCAAAGAGGCCGTCAGGCAAGAGCGCGAACGTCAAAAGCGCAATCGGGAATATGCAAAAAGGTGGAAGAGAAAATAAGGGCTATTTTTTCTCTGTGGTAGTTTGTGTTCCGGCTATCATCACTGTCTGCCTTGATACATATTGCAGAAACGCTCCATAAACAACCGCAGCAAATGCCAGTATCATAAGTATGGATGGAATTAACACAGAACTATCCTCATTCACCACGGCCAATAACAAGAAAATTCCTGAAACCATCATACCAAGAACACCCATCATCACTAAAAATCCGCCCAAAAAATCTTTTAGAAATGATCCAAACATATTGCTGCCACGTGTGACTGTGGCTTGTGCATTTGTTTGTTGCTCTGTGTCTGTCATAACCTGTCCTTACCTGACTTCAGTTGGCGAATTAACAATGCAACCTGTACCATACTGGGCTTCCAGCATTGCTCTGGCATTGTTGTAGTTGTCAGCTTGGACGTTCACTTGTTGCGTGACAGAGCCACCAGTTTTGTTTTTAATACGAATTGTGGCTTTGTAGGTTTTTGTGGCCATAAGTCTTCTCCTCCGACTGGTGATCGGGGAGTTAAGAAGCCTATCTTTTGGAGAAGCCGCGTAAGTCTTTAGGCTTGCGCCCTGAACATACACTTACGCCTCCTCGACCTTACGGTGAGGAGTGCGAGTTACGGTCACACAAACCGCCAAAAGATGAGGTTCTTAAGCCCCAAAACAGCTTGTTGCTGTTTCAACTGAGACGATAAAGCCGCAAGGCGTGATTGTCAAAGCCAGAAAGAAAAAATTGACGCCCCACAAGGAAGAACTGATAATTAATTCAAATAATAGAAGGTTTAAAAAATGTTTGATCGGGCGTTGAGTATAATTGGTGTAGCGTTAAGCTTAGTAGGACTGGTGTTTCCTTACTTATTCCCCAAATTGCCTAAGACTGTAATGAAGGCAATTCTGTATTGTGGTGTCGGGTTATTTGCAGTCGCAGTTTATTTTTCATTTATTCCTACACCAGCCACGCTTCCCACTCACGCTCAAGGTAGTATTAACAACAATCGGGGAATCATAACTCAAAACCAATCTGGCGGCTCAAATACTATTGTCAATAATATCCCCTCGCAGAGGCAACTAAATAACGAGCAAAGGGAGATCATTCGAAAATCGCTTATTTTGCCTGCCGGTAAAACATACCCAATCATTGTTGGCAACAACATTAGCTGTAGTGAGTGTTCAGTGTATGCCAGTGATCTTCGTGAGGTTATTGGAGGCGTTGAAGGTTGGCAATCTACCACGGGAATCAGAACGCAATGGATAATGTCACCGCCTTATTCAGATGCGGGGCTGGTCATTATTTACAAGCCTCAGCCTGCTGCTCCGGAAAGCGTACCCATCATAATTGAGGCTCTAAAAAGGGCTGGTATAAAAGTTGTTGTAGAGCCTGGTGGTAATCTACTCTCTGATGAAGAGGTGGCATTAATTGTTGAAGACCAGATACAAAAGTAACATATTGGGCGATGATAATTAAGTTAGCATTTTCGCAAGAGTGTCTTCAAAAAGGACGTCAGGTCCCTCACTTCTGCCGTTATAACGATAGCAGAACTCGTCTAAATACCGATCCAGGTATTTATCTGACACCTTGTGATATTGGCCAATGATGCCACGCTTGAGCAGCGACCAGAAACCTTCAATCGTGTTAGTGTGAATATCGCCTTCGCTGACAAACGCTTTTTGGTGATTGATGGTTTGATGCTGAACGATATGGCTCATACCGTTGTAGCCCTTGTAGTCGTCTGTAATCAGCAACGAGCCACTGAGTTTGACGCGCTTGCGAACCAGGCCTTGTAGGTCAGCCGCTGATAGTTGGCTCTTGTTGACTGACAAAGCGACAACCTTGCCACGACGTTCGACCAAGCCAACAACTGGCGTCTTGTCAGTGCCGCGGCCACGCTTGCTCTTGTCGCCACCAGCTGGAATAGAAGTCAGATCATTTGGCTTGCGTGGTTTGCCGCCAATATAAGTTTCATCCATTTCCACGACACCAGCGAGAAACGCACCATCATCATTCATTGCTTTGCGAATGCGATGTGCCACTGACCAAGCAGTTTTGACTGGTAGGTCTAGGTCTCTGGCAAGCTGGCGGCTGGAAATTCCCTTTTTGGCATTCAGCACTAGCGAGATGGCCAAGAACCATTTTTGCAGCGGCATTCTGGTGTCGTGCAAAATCGTGCCAACAGTGACGCT
>CAZBSB010000119.1:0-7482 GCA_964494535.1 uncultured Rhodospirillales bacterium | reverse complement strand
CAGCCACGGCGGCGGAATCTTCTCGCGCCGGCGGCAGGCTCAAATCCGCCACGCTCACCGCGCCCACCTCCACATGGCAATCAATGCGGTCGAGCAACGGGCCGGACAGGCGCGACTGATAATCCTGGCCGCAGCGCGGCGCACGGCCGCAGCCTTGTGTCGGGTCGCTCAAATAGCCGCAGCGGCACGGGTTCATCGCCGCGATCAACTGAAAGCGCGCTGGATAAGTCACATGATGATTAGCGCGCGCCACCACCGCGCGGCCGCTTTCAATCGGCTGGCGCAAGGCTTCCAAAGTCGGGCGCGGAAATTCCGGTAGCTCGTCCAGAAACAGCACGCCGTGATGCGCCAAAGATATTTCACCGGGCTTGGCGCGCAGTCCGCCGCCGATCAGCGCCGGCTGCGTGGCGGAGTGGTGTGGGTCGCGGAACGGCCGGCGCTGCAGCAATTTGCCGTCCGCCAGCAAGCCGGCCAGCGAATGAATCATCGAGACTTCCAGCGCCTCCGGCGGGCTGAGCGGCGGCAGGATGCCGGGCAGGCGGGCGGCCAACATGCTCTTGCCGCTGCCGGGCGGGCCGATCATCAGCAGATTATGGCCGCCGGCCGCCACCACTTCCAAAGCGCGCTTGGCGGTTTCCTGGCCTTTGATGTCGCGCAAATCGGCATAGGACGTGTCGATGCCCGCCAGTTGCAGCGCCGGTCGGCTCAAAATCTGCTGGCCTTTGAAATGGTTGATGAGCGCCAGCAGATCGCCGGCCGCCAGCACGTCAATCTCGCCCGCCCACACGGCTTCGTTGCCGTTGGCGGCAGGGCAGATGAGGCCGCGTTGCGTGGCGTTGGCGTGGATGGCGCTGGGCAGAATGCCGGCCACGGCGCTCAGCTTGCCGTCCAACGCCAGCTCGCCCAGCGCGACATAACGGGCGGCTTCCTCCGCCGGCACGATCTGCATCGCCGCCAGCAAGCCGAGCGCGATGGGCAGGTCGAAATGGCTGCCTTCCTTCAGCACGTCCGCCGGCGCCAGATTGACGGTGATGCGCTTGGCCGGCAGGCTCAAGCCCATGGCGTGCAGCGCGGCGCGCACCCGTTCACGGGACTCCGCCACCGCCTTGTCCGGCAAACCAACGATATTGAACGCCACCACGCCCGGCGACATCTGCACCTGGGCGTCAATCGGCAAGACGTCGGTGCCAGAGAATGCGACGGTGGCGATGCGGGCGACCATGCGTTAACCAAAGGGGCAAAGTGTAGGGTATTACTAGGGTTTTTCCTGTCCTGGCGCAATCCAGGCACGGAGAAAATAATTAAACAATTTAACTGGGCGACAAAGCGGACTACGTTTACGGCCAGATCACTTGTTGGAAATTGCCATACGATGCAAGTCGAGAATGAAGTTGCCAAGAATTATGGCAAGCTGCTGCAACTGGCACAGCGCGGCGGCGCGTTGGCGAAGCGGCGCGGGCTGGTGACGGCGCTGCGCGATGCCGGCGCGATGATGCCGAATGAAGCGGTGGGCGATATCATCAGCACCTATCGCAATAAATTGACAACGCGTGGTGCCGTGGTGATTGGCTCCACCGCCTTCGCTTCCTATAGTAACGCGTTGGGCTTGACCGGCGTTCCCCGCAATATGACGGCGACCAACGATGTGGACATCGCTTTTGTGCGTGCCGCCGCCGTTATTGGCCCGCCGCAGACCGAAACCAATGGCGCGTCGCGCTCTAGGGGGCTAGGGCAGGCCAGTATTGACTTCGTCACGCCTCGCTTGCCCAGTGAGCCGGAGTCTGGCGAGGGCGCCCAGCATTTCGCCTGGGTGCCGCGGCTCAAGACCTATGCCCACATGCTACCCGCCGACCGATCACTGCTCGTGACGCAACCGATGACCAGCGTTATCGTGCATGACGCTGGCGTGTTGGTGCAGATGCCAGACCCGATGCGCTATGCGCTGCACAAGCTAACGATTGCTGAGACCCGATCCAGGGAAGAGAAGCGACAGAAAGACCTGGAGCAGGCTACTTTGCTGCTGGAGCGGGCGACGCGCAGCAATCCGGCCAAATTGCAGGCGCTGCTCAGCGAATTCGCCGCCTATGGCAACGGCAAATTGGCGCAGCCGCTGACGGCCGGACTGGAGAAATGCCAATCCGCCGACCCCGTCTTCAACGCCTGGCGGCAGGACGCCATTCAACACACGCTGGCACCGGCGCTGCGGCGCTAATGCCTGGCACCAGCGCCTGTGTTTCAGGTTGAGTCATTTTTTAAGCGTGTCGGATATCACGCCGCTGCCGGCTGCCGGTCGCTTGCACTTGGCGGCCTCGGCGCCAAGCTGGCGGCGCGCCAATTTGTAGCAGAGTTCCTGCCCCGCTAAGTTGAAAGTCAACCCGACCAAGCGGTCGCCTTGCATCCTGAGGGCGGCCATGTGGGCAATCGCCTCGGATGCTTTGTCTTTGACCAAGTCAAGCGTCATGAGTCGCCGGCCTTGTTCGGCTTTAAGGTCGCTCCGCGAAATGAAACTTTGGCCGCGGGCTGTAGGCGTTTGTCCTTTGCTGATGGGCGCGCCGACAAGCGCCGGATCGCCCCGCAAGTGCAACAGCTTCCGTGCCACGTCACAATGTGTTTGTTGCTGCCAGGCCGTGCAGATAGCAGTGTTGGCCGCCGCCAGGGATGCCGTCGTGGCCGAGGAATGCGTATCCGCTACGGGCAGGCCGACAAACACGGAATCCATTTTTGCCATCCCGCCGGCAATAACCGCGGCAAAGGGCAGAACTTGCACCGGCACGGAGACCGTGCGGTGCGCCGGCAGCGTACCAATTCTTTCTGCTACGACAGTAGTCTGCGCCGCGTCTGGATGGGTCAGGTAAACCACGCCGGGGTTGGTCTTTTTCCAGTGCGCCATGGCGCAGACCCATTCGATGTTTTTATTCATGTCCTCGCCGCAGACGACGAGAGCCTTCTTGCTTGGGTCAAGCTGGGCGTATTCCAGGGCTATATTGATGAGCGACGGGCGGCGCAGATGCGGCCGCAAAATGTTTTCGCGAATCATGGCGCCGTCATGCAGCACGGCGTCGAGATACGGCTTCAGGGGCGACGATGGAAACCGCTGCTGGTGCGCGCTATAGGCTTGCCCGATTTGGCCGGCGACATGGGTTTCAAACAGTTGCGGGCTGCTCAGGCCAGTGTAAAAACTGACCATGAAACGGTAGGCGTCCTGCCCGTGCAGGATGGTGGTCTTGGGGCTGGCGCTGACATTGTGCGGCACGCGAGCCAACGCATCGGGCGTTAGACAATAGATTTGGCGGGCGCAAGTCTCGACAGGCAAAGCGTGCGCCGCGTGAGACTGATGCTCAGGGTAGAGCCGATCCTTCAATCGCACGTCGGTAACTTCGCGCGTATCCAGAACCGCAAACTTATCCCACTCAAGTACTGCCATAATCGGTTGCTCCTACCTCTCCAGCATATCGCCCTGGCGCGGCAGGCAGAACCGTTAAAATAGTTTCAAGACAAGCATCTATGCCGCGTAGGTAACCAAACTCGTCACCGGCACGCCCAGCTTGTTCCGGCCTTGGAGAAAGCCTAACTCAATGATGAAAGCCGCGCGCGTTACGACCGCGCCCACCTGCTGGCAGAGTTTGACGGCGGCACCCGCCGTGCCGCCGGTGGCCAGCAAATCATCCAGCACCACCACGCGCTGGCCGGGCTTGATGGCGTCGGCCTGAAGCTCGATGATGTTCTGGCCATATTCCAGGCTGTAAGCCAGCGGGATGGTCTTGCCCGGCAGCTTGCCTTGCTTGCGCACCATGATGAAGCCGGTGCCGAGCGCGATGGCCAAAGGGGCGGCCAACAAGAAACCACGCGCGTCAATGCCCACCAGCAAATCCGGCTTGTCTGGCATAAGTTCTTCCGCCAGCCGGTCAATAGCCGTGCGCCAGGCCACGGGATGCGCTAGCAAGGTGGAAATATCGTAAAACAAAATGCCGGGCTTGGGAAAATCGGGAATGCCGCGGATATGTTGTTTCAAGTCGAGCGTCATGCGGGCAGCGTTTTTGGGTGAGAGGAACCGCAATCTAGCATCGGGTCGCCAGCGGTCAAAGCCTCATCACCGGGCTAATCATCGTGCCAGATCAGTTCCGGCATCTTCGCCAGCGGGAAAATGCCGAGCGCCAGTTGCCGTTCCTGCAGCGCCAGCGGCAGCGTCACGCTGCGTGTGCCGGCTGCATCCGTTTTGGCAAACAAACCAAACAGACTACTAATGAGATTATCGGCAACGGCGGCGTCTGCCGGCGCGGGCGGGCGCAGGAACAGTTGCGCGGTGCCAGCGCCTTCCGGTTGCAGTTGTTTGTCCAGCGCCAAGGTGCCTTGCAATTTGCCGCTCAAGCGCCCCCAGCTGAAATCCGCGCTGTCCAGCTCCACGGTGCCGCCGCTGTCGCGCCAGGCCGTGACGGGCGCGCGTCGCCGCCAGTCCGGCGGATTGCCCAGCAGGCGGGCGTTGAAGGTCACGGCCGTCACGGTCTGCGGCAGGGCGCGCAGCAGGCCGGGCGGCAGCGTGGCTTCCTGCGCCGCCAGCGCCAGCGCGAGTCCCGTGGTGGTATGCGTGGTTGGCGTGGCAGGTGGTTGCTCCAGATGCAACGCCAGCTGCGCGGTCTGCAGCAGCGTGTCCGGCACCAGGCTGCCGGCCGGCTGGCGCGTCAGTTTGGCGTCAGACAAAGTAGCGTCAAACTGCGCCCAGCGGCGGGTGTCATGCAAGTCAAGACCCGCGGTCAGCGATTGGGTGGTGAGTTGCCAAGTCTCGCGGCCAGGGCGCGCGAGGCTGAGCTGAACCGGCACTGTGCTGTGCAACGCATAATGCCGCCAGCGCCCGGGCGTCAGCGCCAAGGTCAGGCTGGGTGCTGTCAATTTAAGGCCGGAGGGCATCAGCCAGGCGACATCCGACAGAGTCAATTGCACGGTCGTGAGGCTGCCGCTTTGCGGTTCGCGCAGCTGATAGCGAAAATCGCCCTGGGTGTGGGCGACGAAAGCCGCCAATTGATCGCGCGCCAGCCGCCAGGTCAAAAACCATAACCCGCCCCAGGCGATGACGACCGCCAGGACGATACCGCCCACCCATCCGACCACACGCTGCATGACGCCCATTTTCTGCTGAGATTTGCCGGCAAGATGGACTAGATTGCGGTTTTGGGCAATGTGGCAGTCCTGATGATGACCGACGCTTTTGACGCTATCACGCCGTTCCAGCTTGAATCCGGGCGGCTGCGCGGCCGCCTGGTGCGGCTCGGTGCGTTGTTGGATAGGATGCTGACGCGGCATGGCTATCCGGAACCGGTGGCGCGCCTGCTGGCCGAAACGGCGGTGACCGGCGCGGCGTTGGCTTCGATGCTGAAATATGAAGGGCGCTTTACGCTGCAGGCCAAAGGCGACGGGCCGGTGCGCCAGCTGGTGGCGGATCTGACGCACGACGGTGGGATGCGCGCCTATGCTCGTTTTGACGGCGCCGGCGTCGCCGCCATGGGTGATGAAGGGATTGGAATGCTGGGCAAAGGCTATCTGGCCTTCACGGTGGAGCCATCCGGCGAGGGGCAGCAGACCTATCAGGGCATCGTGCCGTTGCGCGGCGCCACCATGGCGGCGGCGGTGCAGCATTATTTCCGGCAGTCCGAGCAGATTCCGACCGGCCTGCTGGCGGCCGTGCGCCGGGAACCATCTGGCGGCTGGCGCGGCGCCTGTTTGATGCTGCAGCAGATGCCGGACGCCGGCGGGCAGGGAGCGACGGCCGACGGCATGACGCCGCCGGAGTTCTGGCAGCATGTGATGGTGCTGATGAGCAGTTGTACGCCGGAAGAGCTGCTTGACCCCGCCTTGCCGGCCACGGACTTGCTTTACCGGCTCTTTCATGGCGAGCAGGTGGCGGCGGCGGCGCCCATGCCGCTCCATCATGCCTGCACCTGCGCCAGCCGCATTCGCGGCGTCTTGCGGCTCTTCCGCCAGGAGGAAGTGCAGTCCATGGCGCAGGATGGCGTGGTGACCATGCATTGCGAATTTTGCAACGACACCTACCGCTTCAACGAAGCCGAGATTGCCCAGATTTTCGCCACCGGCTAACCTGATGCCAAATCCACCCTGGAGATTCGCCGTGCCCCGTTTCATCCTTGCCGCCGCTTTGTGCATCGCTCTGGCCGGTTGCGCCGCCGAGCCGCCGCCACTGACAGCGCCACTGACCTTGGATTATGCGCGCTATGGCGCCATCCAGTTGACGGTAGGCAAAATTGACTTCATCAGCGTTAGCGCCTTGCAGCCGGCGCCCGATGCCGGCTTCTTCAGCCGGTTCAAGCCCAGCCTGGCGGATGCCGCCTATCGCTGGGGGCAAGACCGGCTGCAGGCCATCGGCAGCCAAGGCTATGCCGTCTATAGCATTGACAAGGCCACGCTGACCCGCGCGCCGCTGCCTTTCGGCAATCCCGGGCGCGGCCTGTTCCAGCAGACGCAAAACCTTTTCAAGCGTGAGCAGGCGGAGAAATGGATCGCACAGGTCACCGTCACGCTGCGCGTGGCCGACGGGCCGGAACGCTATAGCGGTCATGCCAGCGCCACCGTGACGCGCTCCACCACCGTGCCAGAAAAAGCGACGGCGCGCGAGCAGGAGAACGCCTATCGCCGTCTGCTGCTGGGGCTGATGGATGATTTGAACGCGCAGATGCCGCACAGCATCAGCACGCATCTCAACGCCGTGACCGCCACGCCGTAAGCCGATGCTCGCCGCCTATCACCATTTGCTGCCGCTGCCGCCGAAGGGCGATAAAGCGCGATCGCTGGCCATGCTGCTGCTGGTGCTGGGGCCGGTGCTGTGCGGCGTGGCGGCGCTGCAGCTGGGGCAGGACGCCAATTGGGATTTGCGGAATTACCATTGGTATAACGCCTATGCGTTGCTGGATGGCAGGCATGGCTATGATCTGCTGCCCTCGCAAACGCCGTTTTTTTATAATCCGCTACTGGACGTGCCGGTGTTTCTGCTGGGGCGGTTGCTCTCCGGCCAGCAGCTGGGTTTTTTGCTCGGCGTGGTGCAGGGGTTGAATTTCTGCTTGTTGTTCATGATCGCCCATGCCGTGCTGATCGTGCCCAAATCCGGACGCAAAGTGCTGATTTGCGCGGCGCTGGCGGCGCTAGGTATGGCGGGCGCCGGCGGTATTGCTCAGCTAGGCACCACGTTTAATGACAATATGGTCAGTTTGGGTTTGCTGGGTTCGATCCTGCTGGTCGTCACCACCTTGCCCTATTTGCTCACCGACAAGCCGGTGCCGGCGCTGCGTCGCGCTTTTCTTTATGGCATTCCGGCCGGCCTGGCGCTGGGGCTGAAGCTGACGCTGATTTGCTTTTGCGTTGGCGTCACACTCGCCTGGCTGTTGACCGGCGGGAATTTCATGCGCCGCCTGCAATTGGCTTTTGCTTTCGGTTGCGGCCTGACGCTCGGACTGCTGATCACGCAGGGCTTCTGGA
>CAZBSB010000118.1:0-7502 GCA_964494535.1 uncultured Rhodospirillales bacterium | reverse complement strand
TCCTTGTCATGCGCGTCTCGCGCCAGGCCGGCTTGCTGAAACAGCATGGCCAGATAGTCGGTCAGATAAAAGTCACTGCGCTGCTGCGCGGCGCGGATGAGCGCCTGGATGCATTCCCGCACGACGGGCGGCTTGTCTGCCCAGGCAGCGGCCAGGGCGGCGGGGTTTTCACCCGTTTTCAGATAGACGATATGAGCCGCGCGCTGCGACCAGGGGCGCTGGCGCGCCGGTGGGTTGAAGGCAAAGGATTGGGGGAAGAGGCGCGCGGGCTGCGGGCTGCGGATATAGTCGCGCTGCGCCTCGTAAAAATCGCGGACATGATAGCAATTATAGACAAAGCACGCGGGCAGACGGTGGTTACCGATGATATAGGCCGGATGATCATAGAGCAGCGAGAGGAATGGGATGCCGACGCCGTCCCAGAAATTACCCCTCTCGCCTTCCAGGCTGGCGCCGATGCCGGCAAAGCCGAAGGCGAACAGCACGCTGCCGGCGCGCAGTTCCGTTTCCAGCTGTTTACCATAATCGGCGTCGTTCAGATTAATGATAACGGTGCGCAGGCCATAGGTGCCGAACAGGCCGCCCAGGCCGGCGGAAGCCCAGCGCAGCGCCTGGTTGGCGTTCTGGCCGACAAAAGCGAGAATGGTGGGCAGCGACATGAAACTTATTGACCGTGATTTCTTCGTTCCGGCTGGAACAGAGGCATGGTATAGCAGGCTTCATCCTGTCACAAGCAAGACCGAATTTCGCGGGGAGAGCGCGCCATGAAGGTTGATTTTTACAAGCATAGTCTAGGGCAGGCCGAGATTGACTCGGTTGCCGAAGCCATTCATTCCGTGTTTTTATCGGCGGGGCCGAAGACGGCGGCGTTCGAGAAGCAGTTCGCGGCGATGTATGACGCCAAATATTGTGTGGGCGTGACCAGCTGGACGATGGGGAATTTCATCGCGCTCAAGGCGCTGGGCATCGGGCCGGGCGACGAGGTGATTACCACGCCGATGAGTTTCGTGGCCACCGCCAACACGGTGCTGTATTGCGGCGCCACGCTGGTGCTGGTGGATGTGGATGCCGATACCGGCAATATTGATCTCGCGAAGGTGAAGGCCGCCATCACGCCGCGCACCAAGGCGATTTTGCCTGTGCATCTTTATGGGCAGATGGTGGATATGAAGGCGCTGCATGCCATGGTGGCCGGCACCAATATTCATGTGCTGGAAGACTGTGCCCATGCGGTGGAGAGCGTGCGCGACGGCGTGAAGCCATCGCACCTGTCCAAGGCGGCGGTGTTCAGCTTTTATGCGACGAAGAATCTGGCCTGCGGCGAAGGCGGGGCTATCGTCACCAATGACGAACAGCTCTATCAACAATTGCTGGTCTATCGGCTGCATGGAATGAACAAGAGCGCCGCCGACCGGTACCATAGCACCTACAAACATTGGGATTTGGAGCTGCTGGGCTGGAAATGCAATATGAACGACATTCAGGCGGCAATGTTGTTGCCGCAGCTGGCGCGGCTGCCGGCGCAGCTGGCGCGGCGCGAAGAGATTGCCCAGCGCTATGATGCCGGCTTCAAGGGCGTGCCGGGCTTGAGCAAGCCGGCGGTGCTGCCGGGTAGCGTCCATGCGCGGCATCTCTACACCATTTGGGTGGCGCCGGAGAAGCGCGACACGGTGCTGGCGAAGCTGCAGGAGCGTGGCGTGGGCGTGGCGGTGAATTTCCGCGCCTTCCATCTGCTGAAATATTATCAGGAAGAACTCAGCTATCAGCGCGGCATGTATCCGAACGCCGAGCGTATCGGCGACAGCACCATCACCCTGCCCTATTATCCGCTGATGAAGGATGAAGAGGTGGATTACGTCATCGCGCAGGTGAAGGGCGTGCTGGCAGAAGTATAGGCCGGCAGCCTCAATAACCTAAACCCAGCTGCCATTCCGCATTCAGCGTGTGCAGCACAAAATCCCAATGGTCACTGCGGCCGCGCGGATGTTGTGTGACCAGGCTGCGTACTGTTGCGAGTAAACGCGGTTTGGCTTCAGCATCGCCGGCGGCGCGCTCGGTATAGGCTTGCAGTACGGAAGCCGACAGGTGGATATATTTGGCATCATCCGGCGCCAGTTTCGCGGCGCAGCGGCGCAGGAGTTCCTGGCGCTCGGCATGATCGAAAGCGAAGTTCCGCACCTTGGCCATGATCGGCTCCGGTATTGGCTGGGTGCAGTGGAAGATGGCCGTGTTGTCAATGCGTGGGCAATAGGGCGTGAAATAGTCCGATAAATATTCCATGACCAGCGGAATATAGCCCTGCTGATACCAGTAATAGTCCTGGTGGATGAGCAGCGTGTGACCATGTTCGACATGCGGCAGGAAGCGGTGCATCGCCTCGCCCAGCAGTGCCGGTGTTTTGGCCAGGTCAATGAAGAGCAACTCGATGGGACGCGGCTGCCAAACTGCTTGCAGAAAATCGCCTGGATAGACCCGTTGCATCGGCAGCAGCGGCGCCGTCAAGGCGCGGTGGATGGATTGAAATTCGGCGCCCTTGGCCAGCTTTAAGCCGTAGTAGGAATGGATGCAATCAATCAGATAGTCTTCCGTGCAGCTAAAAAGATCAAAGACATCAAGCTGTGCGCGGAGAAAACCGATCTTCGGATTTGCGGCAAGGCCATAACCGAACAAGGCCGTCGAAGAGCCGCAGAAGGAGCCGGCATCCACGACGCAACCGCGCCCTTGGCAGTAATCCCGCGCCAGCAGAAAAAACGCGGCGCGTTCCATGGCGGTCAACATGCCTTTGGGAATGCCCGCCAGTTCCGGCGGTGGGGCGCCACAGCCTGGCAGCGTGAAGCCCGGCACGAAGACATTGGCCGGGTTTTCATAGGGGTCAACGCGGGGGTTGAGCCGCATGGTCAGGCCGATGGCGGTTTTTGCATGACCCATTTGTTGGGCGGAAAGGTGGCGAAGGTCAATTTCTGCTCGGCGGCGAATTGGTCAACCGCCTGCATCACACCGGGATATTCGGCGTAATAATCATCGCCCAACAGCACGCCGCCGGGGGGCAGCAGCGCGTAGGAATCTTTTATGTCTTGATAGACGGGGGCGTAATCGTGGTCGGCGTCAATATAGATCATGTCCGGCACGATGTTGAGGTGGCGGAGCATGGCCAAGCCGTGCGTGGTGGTTTGCGGCACCGGCACGATGATGTCCTGCGCGCCGCTGTGAATGACATTGGCGAGGAACTGATAGAACACCTGCGGCCAACCGTGCTTAGTGTTCACTTCCTGCCAGAGGGTGCGCTCGCTGGAAAAGGAACCGGTTTGTTTTTCCGCCCACCAGAACCAGTGGCCGAGCCAGGTATCAATGCAGATGATGGGGCAGCTTAGTCCCAGTTGCTTAACGAGGCCGGCCATGTGGACGGCGGAGCCGCCCTTCCAGCTACCCAGCTCCACAATCAGGCGTGGGCGATATTTGGCGATGGCTTCGGCGAAAAACGGGTGCTGGCTTTGCCAGTTGTTGAGATCCAGCCGGTAATCCTGCAGCGGAAAGCCGGCATAGATATCGCCGCCGTGCAGACGCTGCAGCAATTCCGCGTTCGCCCGCTTCACAGCAGGCGGCCGTTCAGTTTGACGGAAGCCACGGTCTGGTCGGCATCGATCAAATATTTGTAGTATTTGGAGGTGATGGTGCGCGGGTCTTGCGGGTCGAGCGAGCCGTCGCGCAGGCCGGCCAGCACTTCCTGGGCGCCCGAGGTCAGGTCAAAAGCCGGGGCGAAGCCGAAGGCGTCTTTCACCTTGGTGAAGTCAACATTATACGAGCGTTTGTCGGCATCGTCCGGGGCGATGTCCACCTCCACGCCCGACACCAAATCCTGGATACGGCGCGCGACTTCGATGACTTTATAATTCTGCTCGTTGCTGCCAATGTTGAAAATTTCGCCGTTGATCTTCTTGACCGGTGCTTTCAGGAAAGTGAGCAGCATGGCGCAGATGTCGCGGACATGCACCACGGGGCGCCATTGCTGGCCACCGCCCAGGACGATGATTTTGCGCCGCGTATAGGCGAACATGGTCATGATGTTGATGATAAGGTCAAAGCGCATCCGCGGCGAGGCGCCATAGACGGTGGCGAAGCGCGGAAAGGTGATGCAGAACGTATCATCCGCCAGCGGGAGCAGATTTTGCTCCACCTGCAATTTGCATTTGGCATAAAGCGAGACGGGATAACACGGCGATTCTTCGTTCACCGGCTGGCCTTCATTGCCGCGGCCATAGACGCTGCAGGAGGAGGCATAAATATAACGCTGTACGCCGGCGGCCTTGGCCAGTTTGGCGATATGCACAGCGCCTTGATGGTTGATGCTTTCCGTCAGGCTGTTCTCCAGATCGCAGGCGGGATCGTTGGAGAGGCCGGCGAGATCAATCACGGCGTGGATGCCTTTGAAGTCCGCTGCCGTCATCTCGCGCGTGTCGGCGCGCAGGATGTGGAAGCCGGGATCATCCTGATAGGCCGCCACGGTGTTGAGGCCGAAGAAGAAACGGTCAACGCAAGTGACTTCATAACCGGCGCTGAGCAATTCGCCGCACAGGACGCTGCCGATATAGCCGGCGCCGCCGGTGACAAGAATATGTTTAGCCATAGCACTGTTTTCAGGTTCGGGGTTTCACAAGGGTTTTGCCGGGAGGATTTATGGGCGCAATTCCTGCGTCTTGCAATATCAGGCGCATATTAACATCGCGTTGACAGATTGCCGCAGCCCGGGCACTGGCCAGGCGCTGCGCCTGGCGGCGGGCGGCGGGATCAGCGGCCAATGCCACAGCCTGGTTTTGCAGCGCGGCATAGTCGGCGCAGTGCTGTGCCGCGCCGGCGGCGAAGGCGACATCGCCGTGCGGCAGGGTTAAGACCGGCACGCCGGCGGCCATGGCATAAACCGCCGAGCTGCCGCCGCCAGCACGATCCGGGTTAAGGTAAATATCCACGATTTGCATGAAACTGGCGACATCGCCAACATTGCCGATGAAGGCGCTGCGGCGGCTGAGCGCTGGAAAAGACGCGACGCGGCTTTGATAAGTGGGGAACAGGCCGAGGAAGAACACAAAGCCCGACGGCACAGCTGCTAGGACATTATCCAACAGCTGCAGAAATTCGGCGGTCACTTCCGAGTCCAGGCGGTGGCCAACCACGGCATAGACAAAGGCGTTGTCCGCCACGCCGAAATCGCGCCGCGTATAGCGGCAATAGCGGCCGTGCAGCGAATAGCTGGGAACCAGTTCGACAAGTTTTGCCTTGGCCTGGCCGGCCAGGCGGCGGATGGCGGGGGTGGTTTCCGGCAGATTGGGGTGATAGGTCGGGCGGGTGTGCAGCGTGATGGGGAAGTCCACGGTAAAATGCATGACATAGGCGGGAATGATCTCCGCCAAGAGTTCGGTATAGGCGTTGGCGTCGCCGATATTGATGGCGAGCGCTGGGCGCTCTTGCTGCAGCATGGCGCAAAAATCGGCCAAGGCGGCGGGGGTCGGCATGGGTTCCCACTGACGCACAAGAGGCAGCGTGCCGCCGCGATGCGGCCAGGCATCCCACTGCTTGCCGGGCGGCGTGGTATAGGAACGCAGCGGCCAGATGGGGTCGGCCATGGCTTGCAGCCAGATATTGCTGTTGACCAGCAACGGCTCCAGACCAAAATCATGGCGCAGGCTGTGGGCATATTCCAGCGCGTCCCAGGCCGGACCGGTGAAGCGCGGGTTGTTGATGGCGTTGGCGATGACCAGAATTTTGCGGGGGTTTGGTCGGTATGGCGCCAAGGGCTGCGGCAGGGTGCGGCGCAGGCGGCGCATGATGGCGGCAAAAAGCGGCTTAAGGGTTTTTTGCCGCAGCCGCGCATAGTCCGCGACGGTGAAGGCGGCGCGGTTCATCATCAGCAAATGCGTGAGATGCAGGAAGAGATTGTAATGGCGGTGCGGCGGCAGATCGTGGCGCGCGGCCACGGCGGCGACCAATGGCGGCACCAGGTCTGGGTTTTTGGTCAGGTCAAACAGGAAAGATAAGAGCAAGACGGCGGCGGCTGGATTGGCGGTGGCCTGGGCCTGTACGGTCGCAGTAAAATTCCGGCGCGCTTTGGGGTCCGCGGCCTGATAGCGGGTGCGATAGGGCTGCAAGACATCTTCGATGCCAGTGAAGAAATCGCTGCGCCAGGCCGTGCTGGCGGCATAGGCGGCGAGATAGTCTTGCACCGCGCGCTGGTCGCTGGCGGCGAAGCGCAGCGGCTGACTAGCGGCGGTGGGCTGGTTGGGCACTATCTTGAGCGCGGCGCGGGGCATGGCAGCAATCAATCAGGAAATTTGTCGGCAAGCAAGCCGGCACAGGATACTATGCCTTGTAAAATGCTTGCTAAGGTTAAGTCCTGTTTCGACTGAGGCAATTCCAGAAGTTTGAGACTGTTTTAAAAAATATAGCAAGCTGTTCGCCAATAGAATTGTTGGTATGGCGGCTAGCTGCTTTTCCAGCGTATTGCGCCGGCGCACGGTGAACTTTGTTTCCACACTGCCGCGCGTAAAGGCCTGGATGCCCGCCTTCGCGGGCATGACGGTGATACTCAAACTGCCCTTGGCTCAGGCAAAAACAAGGGCGGCTGGTTGCCCAGCCGCCCTATTCTCACACTCGATCGTTCAGCTGATTAGAAGGTCAGCTTTTGCGACAGCACGACGACGCTGCCAGCGGCTTTGCTGTCCGTGTCGGCACGCTTTTGATTCAGATAGACATAGTCAAGCTGCGTGGCCATGCCCGGGAACCAGGTATAGGTGCCGCCAACGCTGTAGGCGTTGAAGCTCTTGACATAGTCTTGGTCAGCAGCCGAACCCGATCCACCACCGTCCAGAGCGAAGCTGTAGCCCTTGGCGCGCATGTAGTTGACGGCCACGGCGTATTTGTTGGCCTCATACTTCGCGCCCAGAGTCCAGACATTCTGCTCCTTGTCCTGGTTCAGACCGGACGTGGTTTCGAACGTGTTGTAGCTACCCGCGTCAACATAGCTGCCGCCGAAGGTGAAGCCAGCATAGGCCACCTGTGTCCCAAGACCCCAAGCGATGTAGTCGCGGGCATGGCTGAAGAAGGTGGAGTTTGTGTCGCCACCAACACCGGACTGCATGTAGCCGCTGAACACGACGCTGACCGGGCTGAATTCGCCCTGATACTGGAAGCCGGCTTCAAGATTGTTCCGGTAGCTGGACGGCGACTCATAGATCGCGACCTGCTGACCCTGGAAGCCGTTGCTCGGCCCGTATGAAACGCCCAGCTGCACCTTGTGCTTATCGTTGCCGACCTTGGGGGTCATGTAGGTGATTTTGGTGCTGTAGTCCGAGCCGTTTTCGATGAAGGACGGCCTGAAGGCGCCGACGCTGTCGAGGTTGATGAAGTTGGTGTATTGACCGTCAACCTGGCCGAGACCAACCGTCGGGGCATAGACGAACAGGTCGGATGCGCCATTATGGTCGCCTCACACGGCCTTACCATAGGCGCCT
>CAZBSB010000117.1:0-7556 GCA_964494535.1 uncultured Rhodospirillales bacterium | reverse complement strand
AGGATGAGACGCCGCTGCTTCGCATCCGCGATATTGTAATAGGCGCGCACCAGGTCGAGCGTTTCGCGCTGATGCAACAGGTTGTCTTGCAGAATATCGTCTTGCAACGCGTCCTGCTTGCTTTCGCTGAAACCTGGTTGGCGCGTGGCCGTCGCCATATCCTCGTAAAAATAAGACACCGGCACGCCAAGCACCTGGGCAAAACGAAACAACCGGCTTGACCCCATGCGGTTGGTGCCGCGTTCGTATTTCTGGATTTGCTGGAAAGTCAAATCCACCGACTCGCCCAATTTTTCCTGGCTCATGCCCACCAGGATACGGCGCTGGCGCATCCGCCGGCCGACATGGACATCAATCGGATCGGGTAGTCCTTCCTCCACCACGGCCGCTTTCGGTTTTTTCTTCGCGGCGGTTTTTGTTTTCATGAAGCGACCTCAACCACGGTTTATTATTGTTCTTAGCGCGGCATACCATCATATGCGGGTCAGTGACAAGCGTTAAAAACGGGCACATTCCATGCTTAAACCCGGCGTCGCAGCGCAGACCAGGCAGCCAGCAGTGTCAAGCCGCTAAGAAAAATCAACAAGCACCAGAATATCAAGTTGCCCGAGCGCGCGAACCAGGGCGCTGCCGGTGCCGCTGCCGGCACGGCGCTATCTAAAACGCCCTGGCTGCTCAACGGCAAGCTCTGCAAAACGCGTCCCTGCGAGTCAACCACGGCCGAAATACCGGTATTGGCCACACGCAGCAGCGGCAAACCTTCCTCAATCGCCCGCATCCGCGCAATCGCCAGATGTTGATAGGGTCCGGCGGTGTTGCCATACCAGCCGTCATTGGTGATGTTGATCAGGAATTGCGGCCGCTGCGCCGGCGTCACGACCGCGCCCGGAAAAATAACCTCGTAGCAAATCAGCGGGCTGAACACAGGCAACCCAGGCACGGTGAGATTTTGCGGCCCGGGCCCTGCGGTGAACGCGCCCATGCCGGAGGTCAGCGACGCCACCGGCGCGAAGCCGCGCAGCGGCACATATTCGCCAAACGGCACCAGATGAAATTTATCATAAGTGGCCGCGACATCGCCACTGGGCGCCAGCGCCACCAGACTGTTGAAAAAATCCCAGCGATTGCCGGCCGTATCGGGCTCGCGCCGCGCCGTGCCGGTGAGCAGAAAAGCGCCAGGCGGCAAAGCGGCAACCAGCGCGGCGCGACGCTCGGCATCTTGTGCCGCATAGCCGGTCAGCGCCGTTTCCGGCCAGATGATGTGCGTGATGGGTTGCGCGGCGGGCGCGGCGGACAGGCCGAGCAGGGTCTGAAAATTGCGTTCGCGCGCTTTAGGATCCCATTTCATTTGCTGCGCGATATTGGGCTGCACCAACCGCACATGGTTGCCGGTCGTGTAAGCGGTAGGCTGCTCGGCCAACCGCAGACCGCCCCAAACCGCCAAGCTCGCCAGAGTTGCGAGCGCCAAAAGATTGGCGGCTACGGCGCGGCGCCCGGGCGTCTCAACAAGCGCGGCTGGCAGACAGGCCGCCACCAGCGTCACCAGCGTGAGCCCATAGCTGCCGAACAGGCTGACGCTTTGCGCCATGGGCAGAATATCCGCCCAGACATAGCCAAATAGATTCCACGGAAAACCCGTGAACAAATGGCCGCGCGCGAATTCCGCCAGGCTGAACAGCAGCGCCAGCAGCAGCGCGCCGGCCACGCCTTGCAACCGGCTGTGCTGCACCAGCCAACTTGCCAGCCCATAATACAACGCCAGCACGGCCGGCAGGCCGGCCAACGTGAAGGGCAGCAGCCAGAAAAACTGTTCAATATCCACGAACAAGGCGGCGGCAATCCAATACAGCCCGACGACGAAATAACCGAACGCGAACAACCAGCCCAGAACAAAAGCCTGGCGCGGCCGCGCGGTGCCCCGCAGCAACAGGATGAGCAGGGGCAAGCCAAGCCATAAGGCCGGAAACAAATTCAGCGGCGGTAAACCCAGCGCACAGACCATGCCGGCCGCCAGCGCCGCCAGCGCGCGGCGGCGCGGCAATAAAGCGTTGAGGGATGGCAGGATGGCGGCACTGTGCATGGGGCGTGTTTACCAAGTGCGGCGCCGGTTGTCTTGCAGCAAAAGTCAGGCTAGACTGCGCCCATTGCAACTAACAATGAATTGTGCGCGATGGGGTGAACCAGCCAGCATCGCCTGACAAGGTACCCCATGGCATCGCAGCGACAATTGCAGGTTGGCGAAGAAATCCGCCACACTCTGGCGGGCGTGTTTCAGCGCGGCGACTTTCACTGGCCGGAAGGGCTGAGCGTGCCCTATGTCACGATCACCGAAGTGCGGATCAGTCCGGACTTGAAGAACGCCACCGCTTTCGTCATGCCGCTGGGCGGCCAGCAGATGGCGGAAGTCGTCAAGGCGCTGAATCACGCGGCAGGTTTTTTCCGCCACGTGGTCGCTGAAGAAGTGCGCCTGCGCGCCGTCCCGCGCCTGGTCTTCGCGCCGGACAATAGTTTTGATTATGCCGAGAAAATCGAAACCATCCTGCACCAGCCCGAAGTGGCGAAGGATGTTGGTTGATGCCGTGTGCTAAGAGCGCTGGTGGCAGGCTGAGGGTTGCGAAGGGTCATTTGTTTTCTGGCTTTCTGACCAGCCTGAGATGACCCGCATTTTTTGCCGAGTGGGGACGGGGCGTTCAGAAAGGCTGGCTTGACGGCAACTGTCCACCATTTCTTGAGCGTGGTGAGGTCAATCGTCTCGGCTTCATAGAGTCGCGCATTGGGTTGCCGGTGCGTTGTTCATGGATGGAGCGCATTTTGCCGGACAGGCCGGGGAGCGGGTCGGCGTCCGCCACGAAAAATTTGTTGCGTGGGATAGTCAGCATAAAGCCCTTACCATCCGCATGTGGTTCCAGGCTCATGCCCACTCTGAGCAAAGCGTGGTATTCCGCGCTGTCGGTAGCGGTGCCTTTGATGTTGTATGCGCCGAGGTCTGACATGAGTCATTTCCTGCTGAGGGCATTAGCCTCGTTATTGAATCAAACTACTTAGGTATTGTCACTCTGCCTGCTTTCCGATGACTTACCTCAGAGAGTTTTTTTCCAGATTTTTTTGGAACGCGATAAACTTCCACAAAATATTTTGAATTTAAGTATTTTTTATGTAGCTTAAACCACTCAAATTTTAAGTGCTTGGCGGCCTTGCGGGTTCCTCTTGCCTGCAAGCCGCCAATCACCAGAATGCTTTGATCAATATTCGTATCTGGCGCTTTGCATTTGGCAATTATAGCATAGTCATTTTCTGGCCGCTCATTGTGCAGACGGTCTTCTCGATGGTATATTGAATTAAAAAGCATTTGTTGTCGGTTCCCTTTTTCCAACCCCCATTCTTCAAGCGGTGTTTGTTGATCGCATAGTGCTACTGCACGAAAATTGTTATGAAATAATTCATTTGAACCTAGCCCAAAATAGCATTGCGCTTGAACGCGTACCGCACTATCGCTGATATATTGTACAATGTTATTTGAGTATAGGCCGATGACAATTAGAACCGCATAATTTCTAATTTCAGTAATTTTTTCAACTGGCAGATCTGGACTCTTTTCGTCTTTTCGTCTTTGGCGCATGAGATCGCCATCGCTGTCCCAGGAATCGTAGACATCTTCATCGTACTCAATATGTGGCGGATATAGTTGTATCTCAGCAAAAGTTGCGATGATGTGCCTAACTGCGGTGATGTCGTCTACGGCCAAACCTGAAGGAGCAAGGTTAAAATCCTTGATTGCGGACGCTCTCTTTGAATCCAGTATCGGCTCAAGATGTTTTTTGCTGCCACCTGGATCAGTATTCGACTTTTGAGTGTTTTGGTGAGGAAAAGAAGGTAATACAATCGCGACGGTCTTATTGTTACTGCTGTTTGCTTGCAAGCGTTCTACGCTAACACCAAGTAGTTCAGCTAAAGCAACCTGCTTGTCATTAATTGTGCTAAAAAAGGTGTCAAGAAAGCGATCGCAAAGTGCAGCAGTAAGACATGCCGTTCCAAGTGACTTAAGAAGTTCAGCAAGAAACGTCCATGAAAAGTTAGGCTTAGACTTGTCGATGAAATACTCCATGATAAGCAATTGTATTAAAACTAACAAAAATCCGACACAAAATAACCCTAAGTCCCGTTCGGCTTTTTTATGGCTATACCAGAATTGCTGCCAACGAAGTTTGAGATTTTTCTTTCGCATTTACTGCTCCTTTCGTAAGCAAGCGAAAAACTCCCGCAGCATTTCCGCCGCTGCCTGCTCTTCCATCCCGCCGATCACTTCTGGTGCGTGGTGGCAGGTGGGTTGGCGGAAGAATTGCGCGCCATGCTCCACGCCGCCGCCTTTGGGGTCATAGGCGCCGAAATAGACCCGCCGGATGCGGGCGAAGCTGATAGCGGCGGCGCACATGGCGCAGGGTTCCAGGGTCACATAGAGATCGCAGTCCGGCAGGCGGGGCGACTGGCGCAGGGTGCAGGCGGCGCGGATGACGCGCATTTCGGCGTGTTCCGTGGGGTCGTGCGCTGCTTCCACTAAATTGCCGGCCTGTGCAAGAATATGCCCATCCGCCCACCGGCACTTCGCCGCCCGCGGCGGCGGCGCGGGCTTCGGCCAGCGCGATTTGCATCAAAGACGGCATTTCAGCTACTATGACCCATGGCAAAAAATCATCCAACAGCGGCGGAGACTAGCGCTGCCGGCGCGGTTAATCCAGCCCAGGCGGCGAAAGGCGAGCGCATCGCCAAATTCATGGCGCGGGCGGGCGTGTGTTCGCGCCGCGATGCGGAGCGCATGATCGCCGAAGGCCGCGTGCGCGTGGATGGTGCTGTCCTCACATCACCGGCGCTGAACATTACCGCCGCGCAAACCGTGCAGGTTGACGGCAAATTGGTGCAAGGCAAGGAACCGACGCGCCTGTGGCGCTATCACAAGCCTGCCGGCCTGGTGACCACGGCGCGCGACCCGGAAGGGCGGCCGACCGTGTTCGCCAACCTGCCGCCTGGTCTGCCGCGCGTGGTCAGCGTCGGCCGGCTGGATTTGACGACCGAAGGATTGTTGCTGCTCACCAACGATGGCGCGCTGGCGCGGCACCTGGAGCTGCCCAAACACGCCTGGCTGAGGCATTACCGCGTGCGCGTCCATGGCACGGTGAAGGAGCAGCGGCTGGCCGCGTTGGCCAAGGGCGTGACGGTGGAGGGCGTGTCCTATGGCCCAATCATCGCGGCGCTGGAGCGGGCACAGGGCAGCAATGCCTGGCTGACGGTCAGCATCCGCGAAGGTAAGAACCGCGAAATCCGCAAACTCATGGAACATATGAAGCTGCAGGTCACGCGGCTCATCCGTGTGTCCTTCGGCCCGTTCCAACTGGGCAAATTGGCGCCCGGCCAGGCGGAGGAAGTGCCGCAACGGATTCTCAAGGAACAAATGGCGGATTTCTTCGCGCCGCCAACAGGAGCAAGCTGATGCGCATCGCCGCCGGAAAATTCGCCCGTCGTGTCCTGGCTACGCCGGATGGTGTCAGAACGCGCCCCACCGCCATGCGGACGCGCGAAGCGGTTTTCAACATTCTGCAGCATCATGAATGGGGTCGGCCGGTGCCCGCGGGCTGCAACGTGTTGGACGCGTGCAGCGGCACCGGTGCCATGGCTTTTGAAGCCTTGTCGCGCGGCGCCATCCGCGCCTGGCTGATGGAAAGAGAGCGCAGCGCGCTGCAAGTCGCGCGCCGTAATATCGGCGTGCTGGGCGTGCAGACCTCGTGCAGCCTCATCGCCGGCGATGCCGCGCATCCGCCGCCAGCGCCCAAGCCGTGCGATCTGGTGTTCTGCGACCCGCCCTATCGCAAGGGTTTGACGGAAAAAATCGTGCCTGCGCTGTTGACGGCTGGTTGGTTCGCGCCCCATGCCGTTCTGGTAGTCGAGACGGCGCTTGGTGAACAAGTAAAACTGCCGCCGCAACTGGTGCTGATGCTACAGCGGGATTATGGCGTGGCGACCGTGCGCTTCTTCGTGCATCGGGTGCAGCCTAAAAGGTAGGTTTGCACGATTGCGGCTTTTGCGTGGCGGTTGGCGGTAATACGCGGTCATGCAAATTGACGCGGCCATGGCTTGTGCCTCGCGGCCAATCCGCTATGCCTTAAGAGTCTCTCCCTTTCCAGCGATTCAAACGGAGCGTGGCGCATGTGCGGTATTGTCGGTATTCTGGCGGAGCGGCCGGTCGCGGGCTTGTTGGTGGATGGTCTGCAGCGGCTGGAATATCGCGGCTATGACAGCGCCGGCCTGGCCACGTTGGTGGGCGAGGCGATTGAGCGTCGCCGCGCACAAGGCAAGCTGGCCAATCTGGTAGAACGCCTGGTGAAGGAACCACTGCCCGGCACCGTCGGCATCGGCCATACGCGCTGGGCGACGCATGGTCGGCCATCCGAAGACAACGCGCATCCGCACGCCACGGAGCTGGTGGCCGTGGTGCATAACGGCATCATTGAGAATTACCGCGCTTTGCGCACTGAGTTGGAAGCCAAGCAATATCGCTTTGCGTCGGAGACGGATACGGAAACCATCGCGCAACTGCTTACGGATTATTTGAAGCAGGGCATGACGCCGCAGCAAGCCACGGCTGCCACGCTGGCGCGGCTGGAAGGCGCCTTTGCGCTCGGTATTTTGTTCAAGGGGCATAACAAGCTGCTCATCGGCGCGCGGCGCGGTTCGCCGCTGGCTGTGGGCTATGGCGACGGCGAGATGTATCTGGGTTCAGACGCGCTGGCGCTGGCGCCGCTGACCAACCGCATCACTTATCTGGAAGAAGGCGACTGGGCGGAATTGCATCCTGGCAAGGCGATCATCCACGACGCGCAGGGCGAGGTGGTGAAGCGACCGGTGCAGCAGGTCACGCTGTCCGGCGCGATGATCGGGAAGGGGCAGTATCGCCACTTCATGCTCAAGGAGATTTTCGAGCAGCCGGCCGTCATCGGCGACACGCTGAACGCGCTCATGACGGCGGAAAACCAGCTGCGGCTGCCGCCGCTGCCCTTCGCCTGGCAGGAGGTGCCGCGCCTCACCATCATCGGCTGCGGTACGGCCTATTACGCTGGCATGTTGGGCAAATATTTTTTCGAGCAGTTGGCGGGGCTGCCGGTCGAAGTGGATATCGCCTCCGAATTCCGCTATCGCGGCGCGCCGCTGCCGAAGGGCGGCGTGACCATCGCGGTGTCGCAGTCCGGCGAGACGGCGGATACGCTGGCCGGCATCGCCTATGCCAAACAGCACGGCCAGAAAGTACTGACGGTTGTCAACGTGCCGCAAAGCTCCATGGCGCGGCAGGCGGATGTGGTGGTGCCCACGCTGGCGGGGCCGGAAATCGGTGTCGCCTCCACCAAGGCTTTTACCACTCAGCTGACCGTGCTGTTGATGTTGGCTGTGGCGGCCGGGCTGGCACGCGGCAAGTTGCCGCCGGAGCGGGCGGAAAAAATCCTGCAAGCCATGCGCGAGGTGCCGGCGCAGGTGAACCAGATCGTGCAGCAGCACGACCGGTTGCAGCA
>CAZBSB010000116.1:0-7638 GCA_964494535.1 uncultured Rhodospirillales bacterium | reverse complement strand
TTGCCGCCCTTGCCGATGCGAAGATATTGACCGGAATCAAACTCACCGCGCCCCAGTTTTTCCCAAAACGCCCGATATTCCGGGCTGGCGCGATAAGCCGGGTCGGCAAACATGCTGTGGTGCTTGCCCACGATTTCATCCAGCGTATAACCCAGCGCGTTCAGAAAGTTCGCGTTGGCGGTGATGATGGTGCCGTCCAGCGTGAATTCGATCACCGCCTGCGATTTGCTGATGGCTTCCAACTGTGCCTGCGCGTCGTTGGTCTGGGGGAAGATTTTTAAGGCAAACATCGGAGCCTCAGTGTAGGGCGTTTTCCTTGGAATCGTTAGCGCGCCTACCGCTTGACGCGTATAATCCGGACGACGGCATAGTCTCAGAAATTTGGTAAACATATTATTTACGACACCGTGCGTTAAACATCACGCCGTATGCCTTAGGACGATTTATTTTTGTGGCATTCCGCAAGCTACGCGGCTGGTCAAGGCTTCGATTTGCGCGGCGCGATGCCGGCGAGAATCTCGTCGAGTTCTCTCAGCTTCACCGGATCGTCCGCCAGCCAGTGGCGCAGGCGGTCTTCATAGCCTTCAGCATAGACGGCCTGCACGGTGGGGATTTTTTCCCGCAGCCAGGCGCGCTCCAATTGGCGCGGGAACCATTCGCGCAGTTCCGGCGACCAGTATTTCTCCGTCTGCAGCGCCAGCGCGATGCGCGAGGGCAGCAACGGCGGCTCATGCGGCGCGCACAGAATGCTGTGCATCAGCAATTCCGTCACCAGCGCCGAAGGGCCGTTATAGACAAAGCGGGCATAAGCGAGGCGCGCCCAGGCATAGGAATGCGCGGGGTTGCGCTTCAAGGCTTCCGTCTCTAGCCGCATAACTTCCGGCATCAGGGCGCGGCCGGCAGGAGTCTTGAGGCCTTTTTCCACCGCGTCGGCCAGCGTGATTTGCGCCAGATCGTCATAGACCAGCCAGGCGTCCCAAAAGCGCAGCAGAGCTTCGCGCTGGCGGCGCAGCTCCGCCCGCTCGCCGGCTGTCGCTTTGTTGGTATAGAGCCTGTCGCGCAAATCGGCCGTCAGGCCGAAGCCCAGGCCGGCATAAAGCGACAGCCCGCCCTGCCCGATGGCATAGAGCGCCAGCACGAGCAGCAAAATTTGCAACCCGCGCACATTGGCGGGAATACGCCGCGCTTCCGGCAGCAGCTGGCGCGCGCGGCGCGGCCGGGCTGCAGGGGCGGCGGCAGGCGCCGGTTCAGTTGTGGTAATACTCACGGTAGTGACCGTAATAATAGCCCATGTCGCCGTAACCGTATTTGACATGCGCTTCCAGGTCAACCTGCGTCATGATGGCGCCCGCTATGCGGTCGGTATAGTTCCGTAGCAATTTGACGGCCTGGATAGCCACGTCACGCGGCGTTTGCCCCCAGCGCAAGACAAAAACGGTTGCATCCGCCACGCGGGCGATCATGGCGGCGTCAGACACCGCCAGCACCGGCGGCGTATCCACGATCACCAGATCATAATGCTCGGCGCAGAAGCGCAGCAGTTTTTCCATCTGGTGCGACCCCAGCAAATCCTGAGGGTTGGGCACCTTGCTGCCGGCGGGCAGATAATCCAGCCCCGTTGCTTTATCTTTCTCCACCACTTCGCCGAAGGTGCGTTGGCCGCTGAGCAGATGAGATATGTCGCCCTTTTTGGGGTCGCCGCCCAACGCCTTGCGCAGACGTGGCCGCCGTAAATCGCATTCCACCACGATAATCTTGTTGCCGGTGATGGCCAAGGAGCGCGCCAATGCCATGGAAACCGTGGACTTACCTTCGCTGGGCAGGGCGGAGGTGAACATGACGATCTTCGGCGGCTGGTCAACATTCGAGAAATGAATGCCGGTGCGGATAGTGCGCAATGATTCACTGAAAGAAGACAGCGGTTTTTCTAGAATATAATCCTCCGGCGTGCGGTCTGTCACGCCCTTGAGCGCCGGCACCAACCCGAGAGCGGTCAGATTGAGAATTTCCTCGATCTGCGGCATCCCGCGGAAACCGCGATCAAAATACTCGATGATGAAAGCGGCCATGATGCCGACCGCCATGCCGCCCATGATGCCGATGATGAGGAACAACAGCTTGTTGGGGAACGCGGTCTTCAGCGGCGCTTCGGCACGGGCGATGATACGCGCGTCCGCCTCCTGCATGTTGCTTTGTTCGCTGACCTGCTTGAAGCGGCTCAGGAAGGTTTCATACAAGACGCGGCTGGCATCGGCCTCGCGCTGCAATTGCTTGAGCGTGACTTCGGCCTCGCCGCCTTTGTCGGCTTGATCCTGCAGCCGCTGCAGTTCGGTTTCCAGGCTGCGTTCCTTGGCGCGGGCGATCTCGACTTCGTTTTCAAGCCCGTTGACGATTTTGGAGACTTCCTCGCCGATCTTGCCTTGGACGCTCCGCAACTCTTCCTTTTTGTTAATGATGAGCGGATGCCGTCCACCATAGCGGTTGGTCATTTCGGCGAGGCCGGCGCGCACCATGGATTCTTGCTCGCGCAGGCGCTGAATCAACTGTGAAGACAGCACATCCGTGGACGACTCTACATTGCCGCGCGACTTCACCATGCCCTGCGCGCCGCGTAGGCGCGCTTCGGCTTGCGCCTTCAAGGTGCGCGCCTCAATCAGCTGCGTACTGATCTGCGAGGCCTGCGCCGTGGTAATGGTGCTGCCGCTGAACTCCGTCAGGCTGTTCTTTTTCTTATAATCGGCAACAGCATTCTCGCCGGCCTGCACCTGATCGCGCAGCACCGCCAACCGGTCGCTGAGCCATTTATTGGCGCGCTCCGTCGCTTCGAATTTCGTTTCGAGTTGATCCACCAAATACAAATCAGCGAAAGCGTTGGCGATCAGCGCCGCCTGCTGCGGCGTGTTGCCCTTGAAGCCGATTTTGATGGCGAGCGACCGGCCATCGTTGCTGACATCAAGCCGGCTTTCCACCTCGCTCACCACGGCAACCCGCGCTTCGTCCGAAAACGCGTCCGGCGGCGCTTTGGTCTTGATGAATTGCAGCCAGGTGAAGGGGCTGAGCGCGTTGTTGCCTAAGGCGCGGTTATAGGCCGCGTCCTTCATCAACCCCAATTTGTCCACCACGCGGTTGACCATGGTGCGCGAACTGATGATCTCGATCTCGCTGCGTATCGTCGCCGTGTCGGCGGTCAGTCCAGACAACACCTGATCCAGATTCATCACATTGTTCTGGCGCGTGGTGAGCATCACGGTGGCTTCGCCGTAATAACGCGGCGGCAAGGTGAAGGCCAACAGCATCATGAAGACAGTGAAGGCGATGGTGATGCCAGCGACCACATGTTTGCGCCGGTTGAAGAGCCGCACCAGGGCGGCAAACTCGATATTGTCGGTTTTTTGCGGCGCTTGCACGTAGCGGCCGGGAGTCCGCGCCGGCACGGCAGCAGCAAGAGGGGGTGTCACATGGGACATCGGACAAAAACCTGAAAACGGCAAACAGACCGGACGGTGCGGTCAGATTGACTGCACAATATTAACGTCCGGTAATTAAAGCAAAATAAATCGTTAGGGATTCTTACTCGGGTGAGCAGGCAGGGTTGGAGCGGCGGGTGCCTGCAACCCCCTTAAAGCAAGCCCCACGGCGCCGCGAACAAATTAGAAGAAACGCTCCGGCACTTCCACCACATCGCCTGGGCCGACAAAGCCGGTTTCCTCAATATGATATTTGGTCTTGCTAGGGTCGGCAGCGCGCTTGACGGTGATGTCGCCCTTATCGGCGCGATAGGTATAGCCGCCGGCCAGCGCCACGGCGTTCACCACCGTCATGCCGCTGGCATAAGGGAAGCTGCCGGGCTTCATCACTTCGCCCAGAATGAAGAAGGGCCGGTAGGTCAGAACTTCCACGCTGACCTTGGGGTCGCGCAGATAGCCGGTGGTCAGACGCTGCACAATGCTGTTAGAAACCTGACTGACGCTCTGGCCAGAGGCCGGCACGTCACCCGCCAGCGGCATGGAGATTTTGCCGGTGCTGTCCACTTCAAACTCGCCGGAGAGCTGTTCTTCCCCAAACACCGTGATCTTGACTTTGTCGCCGGGGCCAAGCGCATAGGCTTTGCTCTGCGCTGCCAGGTTCGGCGGCTCGGCCTGCGCGGTGGTGCGGTTGCTGCACGCCGCCAGCGAGACAACCAACACACCGGAACACAACAGCAGGGCAAAACGCGAAACGGCTTGCATGGCAACCTCGGCAGCGAGAAACGATGCTGCAGCATAGCTGTTGTGCCTGGATTCGCAAGAGCATCCTTGCCACAGCGCCAAACAAAACCGGCGCCACGACAGAGTCGGGCGCCGGTGAAGCACAGCCTGCCTGCAGACCGTTACATCTGCGCGCCGAAGCGCAGCTGCATCACATGGCGGTCGTAATTGTTAGCGCCGATGGACGAGATTTGGTCTTTGTAATCATATTGCACATCGCCATAGAAATGGCGGTTGAAGAAATAGCGCACCCCCGCGCCGGCGGTATAGAGATGGTCGGCACGTTCCGGCGCGCCGTTGAAGTCATAGCGCGTATAGCCGCCCTTGCCTTCCACCAGCACATTCCGCAGCACTTCATGCTGGACAGTCAAGGAGCCGCCGGTCGCGATGAAGCTGCGATACCCGGTGGAGGTGGTGTCTTCCATGGTGCGCGCCATTTCGCCGATCACGGAGGTCAGACCCGTGGGGTTCCACAGGAAGTTGCCGCCGAACTTGAAATCGCTGGTGGCGTTGCCGTCGCCGTCAGCATCCCAGCTGCCGAAACGCTGCTGCAGATAGCCGGCATAGACCTCGCCGGTCACCGTGCCGCCCATCAGCTCATAGCCGGTACCGACCACGACATCATAACCCTGTGAGTTGTGCAGAGAATTGATGTCGAAATCGCGCCAGTTATAGACACCGCGCACGAAGGGGCGCCAAAAGCGCATGACTTCATAGCCCAATTCGCTCCGGATTTCATGAATCTTCTTGTTGCGGGCATCAAGATTGATGAGGCCGCTATTGGCCTCAACACGATCATATTCAAAGCGGCGATAGCTATATTGGGTGCGGATGTCGAAACGGCCTTGGCGACGCAGCATTCCGACATAGGCGCGATGATAGTTGAGTGTCGTCGGCTCGTTCGCCGCCGTGGGTGCCAGCGCATCCGGCGCGCCGCGTTCTTCGCTCAGACGCTGATAGTCCGCGCCATAGTCAAAATACGTGCGGTTGGCCAGATCAAAGCGGCCGGCGACATTCAAGATGCCGTTGTAGTAGTTCTCCCGCGGCCGGAAAGTATAGAAGCCGAAATCGCCTTGCGCGCCAAAGGACAGCGCATGACGCCCCCAATTGGAGAGCAGCGAAACCCCCGGATTCAATACCCAGACGTAATCTGACTTGTGGCCATCGCGCTGCGAATAGATGTTGCTGTCATAGACGGGGCCGGCCGTGATGGAGGTGAAGAGCTGGAACGAACCGACATCAATCGGCGTCGGGTCGAACTCCGGGCGCGGGCGCTGCGCGATGGACTGGCCAGCGACGGCGCCGCCGGAACTCGCCACCGGATTGCGGAGATCAATCGAACCGTCCGGCTGTACGCGGCCGTCGAAGAAACCCTGTTGCCCATAACCGGCAAGCGCGGGCAGCGACGGCACGATAAAAGCGGCGGCGCTGGCAGCAAGCAACAAACCACGACGGAGAGCGACCATGTTTGAATCCTTTTGTGAAAAGACGGTGAGTCTCGCGAAAATCTGACTGTAGAAATACCCAAGGAGCCGAGAAAGGCAAACAAAAAAGCAGTTTCCCAAACGGAAAACTGCTTTTAAGTGATGTTAAAATGGCGCCGCGGCGAACACGACGCAATCTTAACCTTATTTCTGCTCGACGCTGACGGTCGGCTGTTGATTGTTATTCGGCAAAGCGCCGATGCGCGCGGGTTGCAGCGGAATCAGGTCTTTGTCATCCACTTCATCACGCGCCAGCTCGGCGAATTCGGACGAGTCGGCCAGCACCGTCGAGTACAGCGTGGGGTCAACCGCAACGATGGCCGGCTGACCAGCGCAACCCAGCGCCTGCGAGAGGATTTTGCCGGCGTCATTCGCGTCAGCGCCTTTGGCAGCGGCCAGCGTGGTGTTGTTCACCACGGTCTTAATACCTTGAACGAGAGTCTGCGCCGTTTCAGCGTTCATGTCGGCGGCGCAGCAGTCACCCGCTTTGTCCATCAACAGTGAGATCGCTTTCAAGTCACCGCCCAGCTTGGCAGCGGCGCCATAGGTCTGGCCACACACAGCGGCGCTCACGGGTTCAGCCTGCGCCAATGGCGCAATGCCCATAACGACGCACAGGCCGCCCAAAATCAATAGGTTTTTCGCCATGATAAAGCCTTTCTAAAATAAATCCTTGCGGAATATCTGATGGAAAGATATTGCCGCGCACAAGACTTATACACAAGCGCTTAACGTGTTGGAAACAATAATTTGTGGTAAATAGTTGCGCAAATGACACGACCATCAGGTGCAGAGGGATAAGGCAGCAAAATCAGCAGGCTGGCACCCCGTGCCGCTGCCAAAATAAATCTGGCGGCCAAAGGCCGCCAGATGCCCCCATTCTAACCCGTCGAGTTAAGAGACCCTATTCCCACCATTCCTGCATATCGCAGCGCGACATGCGGTCAATCCAGCCCTGGCTGGCGAAGGGACGCTCACCCTGCTCTTCCAGCCACTTATTCTGAATGGTATAGGCCTCATATTCCTTGGCGTCGGCACAGGGATATTTGCGCTTGGAAAACAGCTGGGCATGATGCACCAGCTCATGCACCAGCAGGCTGATCTGCTGCGGGCTGTCTTCATCCCAGCGGTTATTATCGAGAATCACCATGCCGGGAATGTAGAGCGCGCGGGCGTCAGCGTAATGCACACCCTTCATTTTCATCACCAGGTTGAATTTCTCCTGGCTGGCCACCACGCTCGGCTGATTCGGCGCGTCATAACCCGTCTGACGCTCCACCCAGGTCAGCAATTTGCCAACCAAGGCGGCGTCAATCTTGGTGCCATCCGGCACATCCGCCATGGCCGGTGCACTGATGAGCAGCAGGCTCAAAATAGCGCGGAAAATATGTCGCATTAATGTCATGGTTACCGCCAAAATCCGTTCCCGTTTATCAATTAATAATCAAATCGTCTAGCCGTAATAACCAAAGCCTAGCCCGTTAGGCTTAAACGGCGTTTAATCTTGTCCGGCATTTTAGGTTTTGCTTAGGCCACGAATTTGTCTGGTATTTGAAATATTGCTGGCCGGTTTTGCCGGTTGCCGGTAGAGTCGGACTATAGTTAACGGGAGGGATTTTCTATGGCAGGCAGCGTCAACAAGGTGATTTTGGTTGGCAATCTGGGGCGCGACCCCGAAGTGCGGACGTTCCAGAATGGCGGCAAGGTCTGCAATTTCTCCGTCGCCACCTCCGAAAGCTGGAAAGACAAGCAAACCGGCGAGCGCAAGGACAAGACCGAGTGGCACAATGTGGTGATCAAGAACGAGAATCTGATCACGGTGGCGGAGCGCTATTTGAAAAAGGGCGCCAAGGTCTATCTGGAAGGCAAGCTCGAGGCAGAGCTGTGCCCACAAGGCACGCTGGCGG
>CAZBSB010000115.1:0-7673 GCA_964494535.1 uncultured Rhodospirillales bacterium | reverse complement strand
GCTGACCTTCTGGCCGCGGCGCACTTCCACCACTTCCTCGGTCGGCACCAGGATTTCGGAGAAATAATCCTCCAGGCCTTTTTTCTCCGCCTGCTCGCGGATGGTCTGGGCAACTTTCTTCTCGAAGCCCGAATAGACATGCACGACATACCAGCGATGCGCCATCGCAAACTCCCCTAAAAATTATCAGCGCGGCTCTAGCCGCCCAACCCCAGCGCCAGCTTGATCAGTTTGCCGACACCCCAATCCACGAAAAAGAAAAAAATGGCCGCCAAAATGGCCATGAGAAAAATCAGCAGCGTCGTGATGCCAATCTCGCGCCGCGTCGGCCAGATGACCTTCTGCGCTTCCCGCTGCACTTCACGGGCAAATTCGATCACTTTTTTCATCGCACCCGTCTTTTCCCGCTGTTCCTGACTGTCGTTAAGGTTGGCAGGAGTGGAGGGCCTCGAACCCCCAGCCTTCGGTTTTGGAGACCGACGCTCTGCCAATTGAGCTACACTCCTCCGCATCGTTTAATCCTTATAGACCGCCATGCATCACCCGCAAGCCCTGGCTGTAGGGCGATTGAGTCCATCTTCCGGTCATGACGCCCCGACCGGACGCGCCGGCTGTGAGCAAATAACGATGACAGGAATGCTCCTGTTTAGCCGATTGCCAAGCGGCGCGCCAGCGGTTTTTTCCTAGCGCGGCGGCGGCGCATTATCCAGCTGAACCAACGGAATAATCCGGCGCGGCACGGCCTCCGGCAGCAGCTTGACGCCCGGAAAGCCGCGTAACGTCACCTCGTCGCACAATTTGCTCCAGGCGCAATTGTTGCAGCCGCTGCGAGCGTCCGCATAGGACTTGGTTTTGCTGCCCCGCTTGGCGCGCGTGGCGCGATAAAAGGCCTTCCGTATCTCCAGCACCAGGGCCGGCGTCAGCTGCACAACGTCGCCGGACTGCACCGGCCGCCCGATGATGACGCCGAGCTGCTCCCGCGCCTGGCTGTCGCGCTCCGCCGTTGCCGGATGGGTGCAATGCTGCCGGTGTCCCAGGCTAGCTTTATCCGTGCCTTGGATGAGCGGTTTGCACCAATCGTCTGGCCCGTCCACCAGTTTCACCGCTACGCCGTCTGGGCGGTTGTTGATGGCGGCCATCGCTGCGTTCAATTTTTCACTATATTCCTGCGTATAGCCTTTGCCGACATAGGTGCTGCCGCACAGCAAAATATGGTGCGCCCGCCAGTGCAGCAGCAAGGGCTGCGCGTCGTTTGATAGCGTCATGGATGAATGACTTTAACCGAAGGGGCGCATGAAGAGACTGCGAACCTGTCGAGGACCTAAAGTTTCCAAGTGATTGCCGAGCACCGCGGCCTCAACGCGCGATTCAACGGCGCGCTGCAGTCGGTCGTCGGCTTGCCCGATGATCGGCAATTTACCTTTGTCGGCACCAGGGAAAAAATCTTCGTTGATTGGCAGGAAAGCAATCCGCGAAGGGTCAATCGTGAACGGCTTGGTCATGCCCATTTTACGCGAAGTCTCTTCGGAGATGGCAATGGTATAGGGGGATTTGGGTTGAGTCGGATGCCGTAGGGCTGTCGTGGTATAAATGGCGGCCACGGCGGTATCGCCCTTGGTGCCAAGGATATAGACCGCATGCATTGTGTCAGCAGGATGCTGCGGCTTTTCGCGGAACGGGAAATTACACCACACGAAGTCGCCGACCTTGGGCGCCCGGTTCGTCATGCTGTCATAGCGCTTCACCATGGTTCAATACCCCGCCTTTTCCAAGGCCTTGTCGAAGAGTTTGGCCATTTTTTCATTTTCGGCGTCGGTGCGGTTGGGGTTCTTGTCCCATTCGCCCGCCCGTGGATTTTCGACGGCGCAGACCACGTCCACATCGTCCTGAATGCCCTTGATGCCGAAATGCACGCTGAGAATGTCCTCAACCACGCGCTGGAAACTTCTTTCCTGCTTTTCGGCTTCAGCATTCACGGCGGCGATGACGCGCTCATGGATGCGGACGGTCACGGGCTTACGCATCAGACTGCTCCCCTGGTTCAACCTGCATTATAGCAACAAAAGCCCGCAAGCAATCGCAAAAATACGGCTGGGAAGGGCAAGCTGATGATAAATCAGCCTTTCTTGGCGCCTACAATTCGGCTAAAGCTGACGCAGCAACTGCAGCAAACAATCCGAGAAAAGGCCAAACCCATGTCCGCCCAGCCCGAAGCCTCCGTCATGAGCCGCATCGTCAGCCTGTGCAAGCGGCGCGGCTATGTGTTTCCGGCTTCGGAAATTTATGGCGGTATCAACGGCTTTTGGGATTTCGGCCCGCTGGGCGCGCAGTTGAAAAACAATCTGCGCGATGCCTGGTGGCGCGCCATGGTGGAATGCCCGCCGCTGGGGCCGGACGGCAAGCCCATCAGCATCGTGGGGCTGGATAGCGCCATCATCCAGCATCCGCAAACCTGGGTTGCTTCCGGCCATGTGGGCGGCTTCGCGGATTTAATGACCGATTGCCGCGAAACAAAGCAGCGCTATCGGGCAGACCATGTGCTGGTACTGGAAATTTTTTATGAGAAGGCGGGACAGAAAAAATCTCTCGGTTTTCATTCCGTGCTGAGCGGCGATGATGCCGCAGAAGTCATCGCGAAAAAAGCCAAAAACCTCGTCAAAAAAGCCGGTGGCGGCGAACTGCTGCCGATTGATTTGCAAACTGCGACGCCTTTTACCGCTTTATCAGCCGAGCAAAAAGCGGCCGTGGTGGCGCCGGCTGCTGAAAATCCCGGCACTTTAACCGAACCGCGTCCCTTCAACCTGATGTTCGAATCCTATGCCGGCGTGACGCAGACGGAAGAGAACAGGGTCTATCTCCGCCCCGAAACCGCGCAGGGCATTTTTCTGAACTTCAAAGCGGTGCTGGATTCGTGCCGCGTGCGCCCGCCTTTCGGCATCGCGCAGGTGGGCAAGTCCTTCCGCAACGAGGTGACGCCGCGCAACTTCATCTTCCGTTCGCGCGAATTCGAGCAGATGGAGATGGAATTCTTCTGCCCGCCCGAAGATTCCACCATATGGCACGAATTCTGGATCAAGGCACGCTATGATTGGTGGCTGGAGCAGGGGCTTTCAAAAGAGAATCTGCAGCGCCGCGACCATGATAAAGACGAGTTGTCGCATTACTCCAGCGCCACGGCGGATATCGAATATCGCTACCCCTTCACCGCGCCGGATTTTGGCGAGTTGGAGGGCGTCGCGCATCGCGGCGATTTCGACCTGACGCAACACCAAACGCACAGCAAGACTAAGCTGGAATATTTCGACCCGGAGAACAACCGGCACTATCTGCCGCATGTCATCGAACCGGCGGCGGGCTTGACGCGCGGCGTGCTGGCGCTCCTGTGCGAAGCCTACCGGCATGATGAGTCCCGCGCTTCGCCCGAATGGCTGAAACTGAAACCGGCGCTGGCGCCGGTGAAGCTGGGCATCTTCCCGCTGGTTAACAAAGACGGGATGCCAGAAGTGGCGGAGAAGATTTATCTGGAACTACGCCGCGATTATATTTGCCAGTATGACGCCAAGCAGGCCATCGGCAAACGCTATGCCCGCATGGACGAGATCGGTGCCCCCTATTGCATCACGGTGGACGGCGACACGGTCAGCGGCGGCCAGGTAACAGTGCGCGACCGCGACACCGCCCAGCAGGAACGGGTGGATGCCGGCCAGCTTGGGGCTTATTTTGCCAAAAAATTCGGCCGTTAAGGCCGGACGCGCAACTATTTACGTTGTTTACGGGCTACGGACGGCCTGTTATTGCCATGGCGATAGCCAACAAACAACACTGGATCCATGACGACGTTACCCGCGCCGCCCGCTTCCAACAAAGTGTTTCATCTCACGCGCAATATGGTCGTTGATGCGCGTAACTGGGTTTCCGACAACGCCATCAAGCTCACCGCCGCCGGTTACATCACCGGAAACCTCCTGGAGGGGGCGACGAGTTTCATGGACCAGCATGGCGGGCTCGGGTCGCCGCTGGATCGCCAGATCGCTTCCGGCATCCTGCTGACCGGCGCCACCTTGATGTGGAAATACGGCAAGAAAGACCTTGGGTTGGCCGCCGCGCTCACGGTAAACCAGGTCGGCTATTATTTCGCCACCAAGCAGGGCATGGCCGATGGGCAATTGGGCGTCACGGCAGGCTTTGCCCTGAATGGCGCGGCCATGGGCTTTGCCTGGATGACGCAGCCGCTGGAACGGCATTTCGGGCAGTTCGGCTCGACGTTGACTGGCACGACGCTGCGTTTGCGCGAAGGCGGGGCTTCGCTGGTGAGCACATCCCTGCAGGGCTTTAAGGAATATGGCTCGGCGCTGGTGCGCAAGACGCTCGGCCATCCGCACAAGATGATGGCGACCAACCTGGCGCTTTCCAACGTGCCCTGGGTGGTGGATGCAGTTGTAAATAAGCAGTGGGCTTGGCTGGGTGTCGTGGGCTGCTTTGTGGTGGGGGACAGCTTCAGTTTTCTCGCCAAAACGGAAGCGGAGCGCCAACAGTCCCGCCCGCAACCTAGCCGGCCTATGGCACTCTCGCCGCCCGCCAATGACCGGACGGACAAAATGGACAAGGTGGCGTAGCGGCTGGTGGGCGTTGCCGGTTTTTGCTTGCCGACACAATCGCGGCAAGCGAAAAAATGATTAAAGCCCTTGAAACTATTGAGATTTGTTGACGAATCTGCCGCCTGGCGGTTATGACCGTTGCAGAAAGTTGAAATTTAACAAGCGATTTGAGCGATTATGTCAGCCTTGCCCGACCACGTTACGCCCAGCAGCCTTGGTATCCGCCCCATCATCTATGGGCAGTCGCCGGCCGGTTTTTTTGACCTGATGAAGGCGAATGAGACGGTGCATCCGGTGGCCAGCGTCGCGGATTTCCGCGAGCGCGCCGGCACGGGCGACCGCATTACGCTGGGTCTGTTCCGCAATGGCGAGCCGGATAAGCCACTGGCCTATATCGCCGTGGCGCTCACCAAAGGCATCGTCGGTTCCATGCGCGACATTCTGGGGCCGGAGCGCCAGGTGGCGGCCAATCCGGACACGGCGATCTTCTATTCCATCAACCGCACGGATGGCGGGGTGGAGAAGCAGATCAAGCCCGGCGCGGCGCTGATCGAACATCTGTTCCCTTATATGGCGCAGAACTATCCGCATATTACTTTGCCGTCCACTTTGTCGCCAGTGCCTGGGTTGGTCAAATGGCTGGGGCAGCGTTTGCCGGAAGGGCCGGCGCCGAAGGACGTGCATGAAGAAACGGCGTTCAAGGCCGTTGGCTCGGAAATTGGCCGTCAATGGCGCGACTTGAAAGAAGCCGTACTGAACCCGACTCAGACGGCACGGGATGCGTTGAATGGCGCCGGACAATTACTGCAGGCCTTGACGGCCATCCATGTGGTGTTCGGGCAAGACCCGGTGGCGAAGTTCCATGGCGGCAACAACGGCGCCCAGGTCGAGCGTATCAATTTGTTTGCCGACTCGCAGCCCCTACGACTGCAAGAGTCCTTGGGCGTGCAGGTCAATCACCGCTATGCCAGCGCCGAGGATGTCCGTCGCGCCAATCGTGACTTTGCCGCTTCCAACGGCTTCCGCGCCTGTTCGGACGAGGTGGCGGGTCTGTTGGGGCTGAAAGCACCGCTCAACCCTATGCGCTATACCGTTTCGGCGAACGGACTGGCGCTGTAAGCCAATTCAAAAGCGTCTCGTCAGGCTGACCTGCTCACGGTATTATGCAGGCATGCTTGGTAAAATCATCAAACTGATTTCACGCCTGGCCATCGCTCTGGGGGGCTTGGTTTTGCTGGTCGCGTTGGCGCTACCCTGGCTGATTTACTGGAACGGCATTACCAATTTTAAGTCCATGCCAGATTTTTCCGACCTGCCGGTTTTGACAGCTCCGCAGCGGGATGTTGTGTTGGCGGAGTTCAAGCTCCGGGAAGTGCCGGTGGTAGCGTCCAAAACTCCATATGCAAGTTTGTTGCATTTTTATTGGGCGCAGGATCGCTCCTGGTGGCAATCGCCGGAGGCGCGAACTGAGCGGCTCGTCTCCTGGGTTGCAAGCTGTCATGCGCAGGACAATCTGATCAAAACCAGAATAATGATGCGGCACATTTCTGGCGCTGCCATGAGTGTTTGGCTGCACAACAACGCCACCTCTGAACAGCTTTTGGCAAATGCCTGGACTTGCCTTATAAAGAATCGCAATTTCGCGGCGCTGCATAGCGCCTTGATTGCAACCGACCAGCCGATGAGCGAGCCGCCATGACCAGCAAACCGCAACAATGGGTTTACCGTTTCGGCAACGGCAAGGCGGAAGGCGAGGCGGGGATGAAAAACCTGCTGGGCGGCAAGGGGGCGGGGCTGGCGGAAATGTCCAATCTCGGCTTGCCGGTGCCGCCCGGCTTCACCATCACCACCGAAGTCTGCACCTATTATTACACGCACAACAACACCTATCCGTCCGAATTGCAGGCTGAAGTTGCCGCCGCGCTGCAGGCGGTCGAGCAGCTTGTGGGCGCGACATTCGGCGACGCGGCGAACCCGTTGCTGGTGTCCGTGCGCTCCGGCGCCCGCGTCTCCATGCCGGGCATGATGGACACGGTGCTCAATCTCTGCTTGAACGAGCAGACCGTGACCGGACTGGCCACGCGCAGCGGTGATGCCCGCTTTGCCTATGACAGCTACCGGCGCTTTATCCAGATGTATAGCAGCGTGGTGCTGGGCGTGGCGCACCATAAGTTTGAAGACGTGCTGGAAGACATCAAGCAAGCGCATGGCGCGCGGCTGGATACGGATTTGACGGCGGCGGCGCTGCAAGAGGTCATTCAGTCCTATCAGGAAGTGGTGCGGAAGCAGCTGGGGCGGCCGTTCCCGCAGGATGTGCAGGAGCAATTGTGGGGCGCCATCGGTGCCGTCTTCGGCTCCTGGATGAACCAGCGCGCCATGACCTATCGCAAGCTGAACGAGATTCCGCACGACTGGGGCACGGCGGTGAATGTGCAAGCCATGGTGTTCGGCAATATGGGGCAGGATTGCTGCACCGGCGTGGCCTTTACCCGCAACCCCTCGACCGGCGAGAACGCGTTTTACGGCGAATATCTGGTCAACGCGCAGGGGGAAGACGTGGTGGCGGGCATTCGCACCCCGCAGCAAATCACGGTGAAAGGCAAGCAGGAGCAAGGCAGCCCCGACCCGGCGATGGAAGAAGTAATGCCGCAAGTTTTCGCGCAACTCAACGACGTGCGGCTGAAGCTAGAGCGGCATTACCGCGATATGCAGGATATCGAATTCACCGTGCAGCAGAGCAAGCTGTATATGCTGCAAACCCGTAGCGGCAAGCGCACGGCGGCGGCGGCGCTGAAAATCGCGGTGGATATGGTCGGGGAGGGCTTGATTGACGAGCCGACTGCCCTCTTGCGCCTCGATCCCAACAGTCTGAACCAGCTGCTGCACCCGATGCTCGACCCCAAGGCGCCGCGCACGGTGCTGGCGCGCGGCCTGCCGGCCTCGCCGGGCGCCGCGACGGGCAAAGTGGTGTTCACCGCTGATGTGGCGGAGGAATGGGCGAAGCGCGGCGAGGCGGTCATTCTCTGCCGCGTGGAAACCAGCCCGGAGGATATTCATGGAATGCACGCCGCCCGC
>CAZBSB010000114.1:2723-7728 GCA_964494535.1 uncultured Rhodospirillales bacterium | reverse complement strand
CCGCCGCTTCCTTCAGGCGCTGCAGCGCCAGCTTGTCCTGCGGCAGGTCAATCGCCTGCTCTTTCTTGAATTCATCGGCCAGGAAGTCAATGATCCGCATATCGAAGTCTTCGCCGCCCAGGAAGGTATCGCCGTTGGTGGATTTGACCTCGAAAACGCCGTCGCCGATTTCCAGCACCGAAATATCGAACGTGCCGCCGCCGAGATCATAGACCGCGATGGTGCCGGTGCCCTTCTTTTCCATGCCATAGGCCAAGGCCGCGGCGGTGGGTTCGTTGATGATGCGCAGCACTTCCAGGCCGGCGATCTTGCCGGCGTCCTTAGTGGCCTGGCGCTGGCTGTCATTGAAATAAGCGGGCACGGTGATGACGGCCTGATGGACTTTTTCGCCCAGATAGGCTTCCGCCGTTTCTTTCATCTTGGTGAGAATGAAGGCCGAGATTTCCGACGGGCTATAGCCCTTGCCGTTGATGTCCACCCAGGCATCGCCATTGCTGTTCTTGACGATCTTGTAGGGCATCAGGTTCAAATCCTTCTGCACCATCGGGTCGTTATAGTTGCGGCCAACCAGACGCTTGACGGCGAAGACCGTATTGGTGGGGTTGGTCACGGCTTGGCGCTTGGCGGACTGGCCGACCAGCCGCTCGCCATTATTGGTAAAGGCGACGATGGAGGGGGTGGTGCGGGCGCCTTCGGCGTTCTCAATCACTTTGGTGCCGCCACCTTCCATAATGGCGACGCAGGAATTTGTGGTGCCGAGGTCAATGCCGATCACTTTTGCCATAGGAGACTCCGTTCATTAAGATTTTGATGACAAAGGATTTTTGTTTCCTTCGCCGGGTTCATGGCTGTCATATAAGCACCCGGTGGCGCGGGTGCAATGCGAAAAACCACAATTTTTTTCAGCCGTTAGGCCGTGGTGTTAACCTTGGCGGTGGCGCCGCCCTTGCTGACGGCGATCATGGATTCACGCAGCAGCCGGTCATGGATGCCCTACCGCGACTACCCCCTGTCGTTCACCCTTATTTTTCCTCGATTTCCTTATAGGTGCCGTCTGCCCAGCGATACATGGCGAATTGGGGGTTTTTCACATCGCCTTTGGCGTCAAAGCCCAATGTGCCAAGCACCGTGGTATAGTCTTGTGAACGGATGGCGGTCGCCACGGCAGCGCCGTCCGTTTTGCCGGCCTTGGTCATCGCGGCGGTCAGCACTTCCACCGCCGCATAGCTTTGCAGGGTGAAGCCTTCCGGCTCGAAGCCGCTGGCGCGGATGCGCGCCACGGCGTCCTTGGCGGAAGGGTTCTTGCGCGGGTCGGGGTTGAAGGCCATCAAGGTGCCGGTGCCGGCCGCACCGGTAATAGACCAGAACTCGCTGGTCGTCAGCCCGTCGCCGCTGATGAGCTGGATGCTCAATTTCTGATCATTCATCTGGCGCACCAGCAAGCCAGCCTCGGCATGATAGCCGCCGAAGAACACCACCGCCACCTTGTCCGCCTTGAGTTTGGCGATGAGCGCGGAAAAGTCGCGCTCGCCGCGATTGATGGCGTCGAAGCTAGTTTCTTTGATCTGAGCGGCGTTCAGCGCCTTGCGGACTTCCTCGGCCTGGCCGTGGCCGAAGGCGGTCTTGTCATGGATGATAGCGATGCTCTTGCCAGCGAAATGCTTGGCGATATAGGCACCCACGGCGGCGCCTTGTTGGTCATCGCGGCCGCAGACGCGGAACACATTGCCGGTGGCCTCGTCCGTCAGCGTCGGGTTGGTGGCGGACGGCGAGACCATGACAATGTTTTCTTCCGCCAGCACTTTGCTGACCGGAATGGCCGATCCGGAACACATCGGCCCGATGACACCCACCACGCCTTCACCCGCCAATTGGTTGGCCACCGCGACGCCCTGCTTGGGGTCGCAGCCATCATCCTTATACAGCACCTTGATTTTCTGCCCCAGCACCCCGCCGCTCTCATTGGCCGCCGCCACGGCGGCATCCACGCCGCGCCGCACCTGTTCGCCCATGGAGGCGTCCTGCCCGGTCATCGGCCCGATGACGGCCAGCGTGATATCGGCCTGCGCCGGCGCCGCCGCGAGCAGGAGAGACAATCCCAGGACAATCCGTTGCATCGCTCACTCCTTGATTTGCGCGTATTTACTGTCATGCCAGCGATACAGCACATAGCCGGCGCCGGTCACATCGCCTTTGGCATCAAAGCCCAGCTTGCCCAGCACCGTGTCCGCTGTCTGCGCCCGCAGCGTCTGCGCCACCATGCCGGGGCTGAATTTGTCATAAGGCGCAGCCAGCGCCTGCTGCAGCGCCTGAAACGCGGCATAAGTATAAAGTGTGTAACCTTCCGGCTCATAGCCCTGGGCGCGAAACGCCGCGACGGTTTTCTCCGCCGCCGGATTGAGCCGCGGGTCGGGGCCGAAAGTCATCAGCACCCCCTCGCCGGTAGCACCGGCGATAGACCAGAACTCATCCGTCACCAGCGCGTCGCCGCCGAAGATTTGCAGCTTCACCCCCTGCTCGGCCAACTGCCGCGCAATCAAGGCCGCTTCGGTATGATAACCACCAATGAACAACACCTCGGCGCCGGCTTCTTTCAGCTTGGACGCCAAGGCACGATAATCGCGCTCGCCAGCATTGTAGGACTCAAACAAGGCTTCCGTCAGCCCGCCGGCGTTCAACACCCGCTTCACCTCATCCGCCAGGCCGCGGCCATAGGCGGATTTATCGTTGATGAGCGCCACTTTGGCGTAGCTAAAATGCTTGAGGATATAATCGCCAATCACCGCGCCCTGCCGGTCATCACGACCGCAGACGCGAAAGACATAAGTCTCCGCCTCGTCCGTCAGCTTGGGGTTGGTGGCGCCCGGCGAGATGAGAACGATCCCATTCTCCATAAACACTTTTGAAGCCGGAATGGCGGAACCGGAGCAATAATGCCCCACCACGAATTGCACGCCAGCAGCCGCCATTTGGCCGGCCACCGTCACCGCCTGCTTGGGGTCGCAGGCGTCGTCGACGATTTTGAGGGTCAGCCCTAAATCCTTCGCCGCCTGCTCAGCCCCGCGCTTTATCTGTTCGCCAAACACCGCATATTGCCCGGTCAACGGCGCGATGAGGCCGATGGTCATGGGCGGCTTTTCCGTCGCCATGGCGGCAACCGGCGCAGCCAGCAAGGTCAGAACAAAGCAGAGAAAACGGCAAGGATGCATCGGCAGGCCTCAGCAACAAGATTAAAACGGCGACAGTTTGGCGAAAGTATTTTCGCGGAGCATACTCGAACAAGATTGGGACAGTAACAAGGATATTGCGCCATGGGTGCAGGATTTGTGACCGCGATGCGTGGCGCCGTGCTGAATGGCGGCAAGCCGATGCTGGATTTCGTCCATATCCTGCAGCAGCAGGATAAGCGGCGCGGCGCGGCTCGGCCATTGACCGAAGGCGGTTTCCGGGCGGATTGGATCAGAGCCAAGATTATTGTCAGCCAGGATGCCAAGCAAAAAGCGCGCGAAGTTTCAGCCGGTTTGGATGGGACACAAACCGCCAAGCTGTTGCCGGTGCTGGGACAGCCGCTCACCTGGCGGTCGGCCGGCGAGCATATTTGCACTTTAGCCAAAGAGCATTTGCGCGCCACTGCCAACCTGTCGCCGGAAGATGCGCTGCGCGTCACGGTCAAAAAAATTATCGCTGACGGCCAGCCGAAGCGCAGTTTGAATCCGCTGGAACTTTAATTTACTCCGCCGCCTTGTCCATCATCTGCGTCATGATGGCATGCGTCATGCGGCTGAAGAACTGCTCCATGTCAGCGGCAATTTTGTTGATAGATGAAAGCCGTTCGACTTTTTCTTCATCCAAATAAAGAGCGCGGTTGATTTCCAGCTGCAGCGCCTGGCTGCCCCGCGCCGGCTGGCCGTGACGGCGCAGGATTTCCTTGCCCTTATAGGGGTCGTTCAGCGCCACACTATAGCCCATGGCGCGCAGAGTGCTGGCCGCCTGCTGGATGAACCAGGGTTCGCAACTCGTGCCGTCGCGGTCGCCCAGCACGAAATCATGCCGGCGCAGATGGCCGCGTTCCTCCACGCCGCGCGCTGGCATGGAATGGCAATTGATGAGCCACACCGCGCCGAACGCGCGCTGGCGTTGCTGCAGCAGGCGCGCCAAATGCCGGTGATACGGATTGTAAAACTGGCGCAGGCGCTGATCCACCTCGGCCAACGGCAAAGGCGCGTCATACATGGGTACGCCGCCGCGGCACAGGCGCCGCACCAGCCCCAGCCCTTGCAAAGTGCGCTCGCCGGGCTGGAGCGGTTCCGGCCACACGCCGTCCACCACCGCCGGATCAAGATCGTCCAACGCGCGGTTCACATCAATCAGCGCCCGCGGGAACAATGCCGTAAGCACCGCCGCGCCATGCTGCACGGCGCTGCCCACCAGATCATCCACATAGGCGTCTTCCGTCTGACGCAACAGCGTGAAGGGACAGGCATAGCGAAAATCCGACGGATAGAGGCGACCGGCATGTGGCACGTCAATCACCAGCGGCGCTTGCGCCCCTGTTGTTTCCGTGATCCGCAAAATGCCCGGTATCTCCACGTCGCAATCCTTAATGTCGTTGTCGACAAAGCCACAAAACCACTTGATGTTTTCTGCTAACGGAATTGCTTTAAGACAAGATTAAATGGCCAAACATAATCAGCCGATTGCCGCCGGTTTCGCACCTATTAAATCATTCCGCTGCCGCGCCGATGTGTGCGTCAATTACCACAAGAAACGGCAAAGATTAAGAAAGATTCATAATTTCATTAACCGCCCGACTCGGCTTCATTAAGATTCTGTGGACAAATCGTGCAACTCATTGCGGCAACAATCACGTGCAGAGCAGCGCCCACCATAAGCCGAACAGTGCAAGCGCCTATATGCCGCGCCGGGAGCAGGATTGGCTACTGGCGATCGTGCAGCGCTTCACCCGCCGCCAACTCAATCTGCAGCACTATGACGCGCCCCGGCA
>CAZBSB010000114.1:0-2713 GCA_964494535.1 uncultured Rhodospirillales bacterium | reverse complement strand
GCCTCGCGGTGGATGCCCGCTTTGATCTGGCGATGGAAAATGATTGGGAGACGGTGCAGGCCATCTGCGGTTTCAGCCAGGATGATTTCGCCGCCGCCGCCGCCGGCCTGCCGCTCACGGCGGCGATCATTCAGCATTTCTGCCGCAACCACCGCGACAATGACCCCAGCCTGGCCGGCCAGTTCGAATCGCTCGGCCAGGCCATTCCGGAGCCGTTGGCCATCCTGTACAGCATCTATTACACGCAGGCGCGGCTTGACGCCGAGGCGACCCTGTTTTTGGCGCAGACCAGTTGCTCCATCCGCGTGCCGCAGCAGATGGCTGATCTGTTGGCGGTCGGCGGCTTCAATCACGGTGACAAATCCATTCACTGCGAAGGGCGCGTCTATGCCATCGCCACCGCCTTTGACACCGCGACGGTCATAGACGCCGCCTGCCAGGAAGCGAAAGAACGGCTGCAGCTGCCTGCCGATCACCCCGAACATCTGCTGCAATTGTCCCCAGAAGCCATCGGCCTGCTTGCCGCCCAACTGTCCGCCGCGCACCGGCTGCCGCCGCTGCCGTTTTTCCACAAGGCGCATCTGCTGGCGGAAGCGCGGCAGGATGTGAACCGCTTCGCACCGCGCGAGCGTTTTGGCATCGCGCTCTATGAAGGCGATTTGCCGGTGTCCGAAAGCTGGGTGCAGCGCCTGGTAAAGGCCATGCAGCGCATCGCGCCTAGTCTGGCCGGGCAATGCCCGCCCACCATCACCAGCCCGCGGCAGGCTCAGGCATGACCGCGCCGGCCTATTCAGCACAGGTGATTGCCGATCTCATCGCCGCCATTCGTTTCGACGTCCAAGGCCTCGTGCCGGTGGTGGCGCAAGACCAGCACAGCGGACAAGTGCTGATGCTGGCCTGGATGAATGCTGACAGCCTGCGGTTGACCATGACCACCGGCGCGATGACCTATTGGTCGCGCTCCCGCCAGGAATTATGGCGCAAGGGCGCCACCTCCGGCCACACGCAAACCCTCGTCGCGCTGGCCTTGGATTGCGACGGCGACGCGCTACTGGCCACTGTGGCGCAGACGGGGCCGGCCTGCCACACCGGCGCGCCCTCCTGCTTTTTCAAGCATATAGGCTGAGATACGGTCAGTCCGATCCACGACAGAACAAGGCCGTCCCCCTGGGGGTGATGGCAAAGTCCGCGAAACAGGCTTCAACACCACCGACCAAGGGAAAATCCTCTACCTGCTGGCGACCTGCCGTCACGGCGCGTTGTGCCACCAACAAAGCTTCCAGCCCTTCCCGATCCACCGCGATCGCCGCCCGCTCCTGATAGTAAAAGCCGGAATTCACCTGGCCTTCCACCCAGTCGCACAGTTCCGCGAGCGTCATGTAATAATTTTCATGCAGCGGCAACACCTCAAAGCGCGCCACCAATTGGCGCGGGGTGCCGGTGCTGCCGATGCCGAGAAATCGCCTGCTCATCGCTTCCGTCATACAGCGCAACCCCTGTTTGCATCACTTATTGCTGGCTGGCTGCTGCACCACTGACTATACAGCAGCCAATTAAAGGAAGTTTAGTCAGAAATTCCTGAATTACATGCCACTGTATGCGATTTCCCTGTTATCGCCGCGCTATGACGTCGCACAACCCCTAATTGCATGATGCAAAGCACTCTTAATCCTCCTTTTTCTTCTTAAAGGACTTGGCGATGGCCTGCCAGGTTTGTGCCTGACGCTCGGGGTCGAGCAATGGCGACTCTTCCGGCTGCAGCGACGTTGCCTTATGCCGCCGCACACCGGGCTGATTCATCAACCGAGCCAATGTTTCAGGCGGCAGGGGTGCGACGCGCTGTTGGGAGGGGGTAATCATGTGTTTTCCGGTCTGCTCCAACGCTGCCAGCGCCAACGCCTTCAGATGCGATTTCGCCAGCCCGAGCAGTAACTCCTGGTCGCGCACCGCCCAGGCGACCAGCAGCTTTTGTGCCGCGTCCACATCGCCTTGCGTGGCGATGAGAGCCTGCTGCGCCCGCTCCTGCACATGGTCGTGGGACATTTCAGCATCCAAGGCGAATCAGGAAAGTGAATCACGAAAGTAATTCAACGTAACCTTACAGCCGGCGGCTCTCAAGTGATTCTGCACGTGAATGTTATACGACTCGTCCACAAAGCGGATTAAGCCGCAATGGCCGCTAGCTGGCTGAGCGACTGGCGCAGGCCGCGCAAGCGCTCCTCAGGCGCATCCCACACGCGCACCAGCACGAGTTTTTGATCCGGCCGCAATTTCGCCGTGCCGCTTTGCCGGTTCAGCCATTCCACCAATTTGGCCGGATTGTTGAACTGGTTTTGCCGGAAGGCCAGCACGGCGCCCTTGGGGCCGACATCCACCCGCTCGATCTGCGCCTGCTTGCAAATCTGCTTCACGGCGATGGTGTGCAGCAGATTGTCCACCTCGGCCGGAAACTTCCCGAAACGGTCGGTCAACTCGGCGGCGAACGCGTCAATCTCCGCCTGGTCGTCCAGCTCCGCGATGCGGCGATACAGTCCGAGGCGGACATGCAGATCGGCCACATAAGTTTCCGGTATCAGCACCGGCACGCCGAGATTAATCTGCGGCGTCCAATCCCGCTCGACCGGCTCATGCCCGCCCGCCCGCGCCGCCGCCACGGCGTCTTCCAGCATCTGCTGATACAGTTCAATCCCAACCTCGCGGATATGGCCGGACT
>CAZBSB010000113.1:3616-7746 GCA_964494535.1 uncultured Rhodospirillales bacterium | reverse complement strand
GCGCTCTTCCACCGTCAGCGAGAGGATCGGGCCGGCAGTGAAGACCATGATGAGGACGACCATCAGTTGCCCGGCAGGCACCACCCCCGCGTTTCTCAGGTCGGTGGGAGCAACGGCTGGGACTGTCCGCATCCCCTCCGTCTTAGTCGGATTGTGAAGTGTAGCTGCCGCCAGTGCTCTGGATGATCAGGGTGGTGCGAGTGCCACGTGGCTCAGCACCGGCTCCCCTTCCCTCGGGACGCGGTGTGTGCCTCCCTCCTCATCCCAAGTCTGATCCAGGTGCCGCAAGCGGGCGAGGTCCTCTGGAGAGACCACCGCGGCTACCGGAATCCCGGACTTCTCCACGAGGACGCGCGTCTCTTTGCGGTAGACCCGATTGACCACGCGGGAAAGCTGGTGCTTGACCTCGGAGATGTTCATCGTTTGGGTCATGGGGTCATGCTCGCGCATGTCACCTCCCATCGCATGTGCGTAGTTAGGACAATGTTGGCCATCATTGGCTTAGTGTAGCTAAAGTAGTCATTATTGTCAACACAGTGATTAATTAGTGGATTCAGTAGTCCTATGGCTCTATTTGATTAACGGTATATTCTGTCGATCAAATAATATTGACATAATATGATTCATGCGCTACGCTAAAGTGGCATGACCGAAATACCCAAATCAACCATCTTCACGACGACGCTGGTGCGACGCGTGGCGCAGCAGACGGGTCTCTCACAACCGGTGGTGCGCCAGGTGCTCGGCGCCAGTCTCACGACCGTCCAAGCCGCGCTAGCAGCTGGGGAGCGAGTGACATTGCCAGGGTTCGGCACGTTCTACACCGGTGAGCGGCAGGAAGCCCGGGTGCGCTCCGTGCGCGACGGGCGCCAGATGACGATCCCGGCACGACGGGTAGCAGCCTTCCGAGTGGGGGAGGTGCTGAAACGCGTTGTGGCTGGCCCACAACCACGCCGACGTCGTCTGTTCGGTCTGTCCCGCTAACGCCGTAGGACACGCATCCTACGGACGGCAATCTCTTGCGTGAACCCGCGAAAATTCCCGCTACTATGCGACAGATACTCCATGATTGCGGATAATGTATCGACACGAATCGCCGTCACCAGCAGCCTCGAGGCCCGCGATGACGCCACTCTCTGCAGCGACTGATCTCCTCGGCGTATCCACCCAAACGTGGGCACAGACCTCGTTTCTGGCGACGGACTCAGAGCCGGTTCTCGACAATGAACCAATCCGGGATGCCAGAGAAGCTTTGCGCGCGGCCGACCAGGCTATGGATCCACGGAGTCAACGCCACGCCCTCGATCGGCTTGCCAGGCACTTGAGGCAGCAGGCGCAGCAGCGTGGCCACACGTCGGTCCCGAAACGCACGCCCTACGTAATGGCCGGGAACGAGAGGGGGAGTGAAGCACACGTCCTGGTCATTGAAGAAATGGTGCTTCCTAGAGCGTGTTATGAACTTTTAGGGAGGTCCATTAATGATTTTTCCGCTACATCATAGGCGTTTTTGACTTATTACCTCATTGCCTAGCTCCCGTTGGAGGACGCTCGACCGCTCGCGTTCACCAGAGTCGCTCAAAGGACCGAAAACGGCGCCGAATGCCAAGGAACAGACGCCCAGGCCCATCAAAGTGCATAACACGCTCTAAGGACAGCGTCGCAGCGATGAGGGTTATCAGCTGTACGGGTTCATGGCAGCCGGATGCTTTCGATCCTGCTCCGGGTGATCTGAGCCCTATCCACCGAGCGCTTTCAACGCGTCCCAAGACCCTTTTGCTGTCTTGATATCGGTCTCAGAAGCAAGTAGGTAGCGCCAGCATGTTCCGACCTTTTCGTCGCTACTCACGTAATTTGCCCAGCGACGCGCTGCCTCACGCTTGCCCTGGACATCAGCGCTCGACACCTCTTTGTCCATTTTCACTTCGATAATCCAGTGCGTGTCATCCTGGGCAACAGCGATGAAGTCCGGGTTATATTCACGCGCACCTGTCCACAGGATGGGTACGTCCCCGGTTTGGAGCCGCAGCCACATGGTGATCACCGCCTCGTCTTCGAGGCAATTGGCAACGTCGCGCTCTGGTGAAGAATCGAACCAATCTTGCGCGTACAGAGACTTCCGGTACCCCTCGAAACCGACGCCCTTCTTGCCCTTGAAGTCACCATAGCGGTCCGTTGTCGTCTCGGGTCTGCCGATGCGGCGTTTGCCAAACGTCGTTAACTCGACGACCTCACCATACGACGGTTTCGTCGCAACTTTGCGTTGCTCCTCGGTGATGAGCTGGATGAGACCTGCCGCGGCGCGGTCAAGGTAACTGCTGAGCAGTTTCTCCGCTGATGGACCGAGCCCATGAAGGAAGGCATCAACGATCTCGCTAGCAGGGTAGCGCTGGTTGGCCCGTGCAGGAACAATTGGCGCCATAAGGACGCGCTCGATCAGCGTGCTGCGCGCCTCCTCACGGGGAAACACCAACGCCGGTGAGGCCACCCGATCAGCCGCCTCCGTCGTCACGAGCTCCGTCCGGCGCAGACCGTCTGCTCCCTGAATGATCCGTGCTCCCAGCGTGATGCGGCGTAGATTCCCCACGGGATCAGCTGCAAGACTCTCGCCGAAATGACGGTAGGGTCCATAGTCCGTGATGTCGGCAAGGGAGAAATCACTCGTGATCTGCGTCATGCGCAACAACGGGACGTGGAGGGGTGGGCAATTGGCACGCGGTGCCAGCTCCACCTGAAGTCTCATGAGTTGCTGCTCCGCCTTCGCGGTGTGATCCTCAACACTGTGAATAGCGGCCGTTGCCGGAAAGGGGGACGGGTCAGCAGGGGCGTCGTCCGTGACAGGCTCACTCCCAATGATCGTAGGTTCGACCCTTGTTGTCTCCTGCACCGGCACGAGCTGCCCCTGCGCGTTCGTCCTCAGGACCGCCCGCACGCGTCGATCGATGAATTGTTGGTTGAGGACGCCCGCCTTCCGCAGCAGGTCTTCGTATCGTTCATGTCCGAGCACCTCCAAGGTGTCGAGAATTTCGATGTCGGTGTAGCGGCCGAAGGGGAGGCGCAGTCCACGCCCCAAGGTTTGCTCGGTCAGGATGTCCGACACCGACGCTCGCATGGAGGCGATCACGTACACGTTCTTGGCATCCCACCCTTCTTTGAGCATGCCCACCGAGATGACGATGCGGTAGGGATTGTCCGGATCTTCCAAGCGGTCGAGCTCCGCAAGCGCTTGTTCTGGCACCTTCGAATGGACCGTGTGCACCTTCTCTGCGTAGCGGCCGCCGGCAAACGATGGATCACGGACGATGGCCTCAATCTCTTCGGCCTCGGCGATGTTCGGTGCGATGACGAGCATGATGGGCGTGACCGGTTGGGCTCCGGTCTCCTCGCACCACCGTTTGATTGCCTGTTCCTTGACTTCCAATAACCGGACCCCATCGAGCAGCTTTGTTGCCGGATCACTTCGGTCGTCTTTGCGGCCGACGATCACCGGCGTCTTGACCAGCTTGTCCGCAATGGCCGCGGAGAGTGGATAGCGGTGAATGATCTGATCCGACGGCGTTCTCTTGTCCGGGGTCGCGGTGAGTCCGATTAGGACGCGGGGCCGCAGGTTACGAATCGCCGACGAAAAAGCCGGTCCGTAGTACGTGTGATGCTCGTCTGCGAAGACGACAAGATCGCGGATTTCCTGGAGGTGGGTATAGAACGCTTCCCCCAGCCCCTCCTGAAACTTGTGCGTCTTCCGCCCAACCGTCGAGTCTGGGCGAAGTAGCGCCTGGACCGTGAAGATGAAGAGCTTGACGAGTCCTGGATCGTCCATTGCCGCGCGCATTGCCGGCGTCGCAAAGTTCTCACTCGTGATGACGACCGGTTCCACCTCCATCCCGCGAAGCAAGCTCTTCGGATGTCCCGGCGTGAAGTTGGCGACGGTCTTGTCAAGAATGGTTCGTCCGGGGGCGATCACCGCGAAGTTCCGTACGCCATCGCCCGCGAAGTACTCGATGGCCGATGCAAGGACGTAGGTCTTCCCAACGCCCGTGGCAAGATCCACTACCGCCTCGAAGGGGGGAGGTTCCCGGTCGATGTCGTAATGCCGCGCGACCTCATAGACGATGCTTTCTAGGGCCTCTTTATTC
>CAZBSB010000113.1:0-3606 GCA_964494535.1 uncultured Rhodospirillales bacterium | reverse complement strand
CGCAAATCCAGGCGAGCAGTGATTGCCTCGATCCGGTCGAGATCAAAAGGGTCGGCGATCACTGTTGACGTGTTCACGCTCGTACCTCCTCAGCGGCAGGAGTGTCGGAATCGTGAAGCGCTGCGTCAAACGGATCAAGCTTGCCCCAACGCGTCTCCTGACGATATTCCTGGAGGATCGACTGTGGGATCTTACGGACGGTAGAGCCAGGCTGAAGCTCACGAAGTATGTCGCGCACTGTTGGATCAACGGCCGTGCCACAGACGACGAGACGTTCGTTCTCAGGCAGCGCATGGACTAAGAGACGCGTGACGTCCTCATTCACCAAGCCATCGATGACGGCTAACCGAGACCGACCACGACGACCGCAGAAGGGTGCGTTGTAGTCGTAGTCGTAGTGGAGCTGGGCGGCCGTCGCCTCGGCGAGCTGGCCGTTGGTGGCCCACTCGCTGAGGAAGACTTGCCCACCGGCCTGTTCAAACATCGATGGGGCAACGTCAAGAATGCGAAAGCCGCTACCACCCTCCCAGCTAATAGTCTTCGTGATTCCGCCTGGATCCTGCCCCTCGACTACCTTCGTTAGCCGCGGGACAGCAAAGCGTTCGATGGTGTCTACGCTGCGTTCTATTCCAACCCATCGTCTACCGGTTTTAATTGCAACCGCCGCGGTAGTGCCGGATCCAAGGAAGCAATCAAGAACGATCTCACCTGGGTTCGTCGCGATTTGAATCACGCGTGCTAGTAAACGTTCAGGTTTGGGCGTTTCGAACGGCGTGACATCCGGCAGGAGCTTGTTTAGATGATCCCGCTTCGCCTCTTGATTTGAACCGACCTCAGTGGCTGGCCACCACGTCTTCGGCACAACCCCAGCCTTCACTTTAGAGAGATATGTCTTGATGACGGGCAAGCTATCGCCCTTCGTTCCAAAGTACACCCTGTCCTCGGCACATGCTCGCTCGAATGTCTCCTTACTGAATGCCCAATATCGTCCCTTTGCTGGGGTAACCTCCCGGCCGGACGGCAATCGAATGGGATAACGGTTTTCATCACCGCCGCTCTTCGCGGTACTGTCAGCTCCTTGGCGCCACGGGCCTCTCGGGTCATCATCTGGATTCGCGTAACGCGTCAGCTGCACTTCTGTACGAGGAAGGAGGTTACGGACCGTGCGCCACGACTCTCGGCTTTTGACAAAGATGAGGATGTAATCGTGGGCAGAGGCGATGTCGGTATCCCCCTTGGGCCCTTGGGCCTTCTCCCAAACAATCGCTGCGACGAAGTTTTCACGTCCGAACAGTTCATCCATCATCACCTTAAGGTATGCCTGCTCGCTGTCATCACAATGCACCCAGACCGAGCCATCGGGAGAGAGAAGCGTCTTTATCTGAGCGAGTCGGTCGCGCATCATTGTTAGCCACACTGAGTGCTCTAGTGCGTCGTCGTACTGGAGGAAGGACTGCTGCGTGTTGAACGGGGGATCGAGGTAGGCGAGTTTCACGCGGCCTACGTATTCGCGCGCGAACTCCGGGAGTTCGATTAGGCTGGTCAGGGCATTGAGGGCATCGCCGCTAATAAGAAGATTGTCCTTGGATCGGCTCTTATCTGGACCAACCGTGCCAACCTCTCCCCGGTTATGGAGCAGACGAACTTCGGCGACTCGATAGTCTGATGGTGCCACCCATTCGTAGCTGCCGTCGTCATGGGCGAGCAGCCTGAGTTGCTTGTTTGTCCACGTTAGCTCCAGTCGCCCTTCGTATGCAGACACCGTTCCCCCTCAAGGGTAAGAAGCTCTGGCTTGTCGATCTTTCCGTGCAACATAGCAGATGATGCGGACTTTGAAGACACTTCTGACTTCGTGGGGAATGACAAGTTGGTCAATATTCTTCCGGCAAGAGCAGCGTCGTCGCGCTACGGTCCCACTCAGTAATCACCCACAACTTCTCCTCGGTTTGGGTCCGATAGGCGGAGAAGAGGCGAGCACCGTTCGCCAGCGACCACTCGTTTTCCTGGATATCCTCCTCTGGTAGCTCACCCCAGTCGCCGTGTTTGTGGCGCAGGAGAAATTCCGGAGCTACCTGGTGCGCGGCACGCAAGGTTTCGTCCGCGCCGGGCGTCATCACCAGCTGGCCCAGCTCGAACTTCCCGGGTCGATAGAGATCCTGCACGAGGAACTGGAGTCCGGTTTCTAGGACCGCGAAGGTGTGCTCGCCAGGACTACGTGTATAGGTCTCGCGGGCGCGGTCATAGGCAGCCAGGAGTTCCTGATAGTTGGGCAGCCACGGTTCGTATTCGGTTGTTGGCATAGAAGAGAAACGATTATAGCAAAAACAGGTGACATAACCAACCTTCGAGACTACTGCTGAATCGGAAACATTAGCGTTCGTGCATCAAAAGAGCCACGTTCAGCAGAAATCGAGGAACAGGTGAACGAGGGTGATGGGGGCACTAGTTCCTGTCTGCTGATGAACGCTCCGGTGAGTCTCAGGATGGCTGCAGAGTGAAGAGTCAGTAGCAAAGGGAGATTGCTCGCCCGTTGTCGAGCGGCGCTTATTCATTACCGTAGCCACTTTCGCAATCGCCGCTGCTGTTGGGGGAACAACAATGTAACCGAGCATGATGCCGTGATCATGGCCGCGACTGTACTTAGCCGAGACGAAGTCGGCCACACCTCCGGTTACGTACTTGTCGGCCAGCGAATGACCCTTGCCACGTAGCTTCTTGGCTTCAACCGCAAGATACCGTTCATGCAAGTTCGGGTATTCCTCCCAACGAAACTTGATATCGATCTCTCCTCGAACGAGGGGGTCAGTCGGGTCAGCGGCAGTATTGACGCGAGAATCGAAGAGTAAGATTCCACTGACGCCCAAGACGCCCAATTTTTGGGCTTGACTCATTTCATGGACTAACAGGTAGGTAATGTTATTTTCGATCATTGCATCGGTGACGACAGACCTTGCCCGAAGACGCGTCGCCCCAGCGACGATTAGCGCCAAAGCCGCGCGAACATATGCTGTGCGTAGGGGCAACTTAGGGGATCCAATTGCACTGCTAGAGGACGGGAGCAACGACGTCCGTCTCCATATGCTCACGAATAACGACGTCCGCGTCTTGAAGTGCAGCTGCACGTGTCCAAAGGCGGCTTTGAGCCGGCTTGATGACCCAGAACGCCTCATTGTCATATACACGAAGGTTCCGACGTACGAAGAGATGATCTGTGACTTGGCTCCTCAGGTGGTACGAGATCTGATTGAGGACATCCTCAACGTCTCCCGACACTCGGTTCACGACGGCTGTGTCCAAGGGCGGGCCGACCGAGAACCTGCATGCAATGATGGGGGTATGTGTAGGGGCAAAGATTGTGGACTTAAGCTCCAGACCCGTATAGCGAAGGACGCCGTTGAGCTGCTCCAGCAGGCATGATGCATAGAGTTCAAGCTGTTCTGCGGAGGGCAATGAGAACGGCCCAAAAGAGTCCTTTGTCAACCTCTTCCTGCTCCGGAAGGGGAGGATGGTGTAGCGGACAGCGTCCTCGATGAGTATCGACTCCTGCTCTGACAACTCGTAGGCCTGGTAGATAGCGCGGTTCATCCCGCTCTCGGCGTCAGTAAT
>CAZBSB010000112.1:3828-7777 GCA_964494535.1 uncultured Rhodospirillales bacterium | reverse complement strand
CCATATAGCAGGGTCATGGTGACTTTCGGAGTGCCCCCAAAGTAAGTGAACGCCAAATAGACCAGATAGCCGACAACATTGCTTAGCAGGCCGACGAGAGCATAGCGAAATAGCTGCGTGACCGACTCCCGAGTCTTGATAATGAGAACCTCATCAGCCATCAGTCAACACTGCCAACCCAAATCCTGTCTTTCCAAACCCGTTACCGTTGTAGAGCATGTACCTCTGGCCGTTGTGGTCCAGTACGAATGGGTATTCGATCATTTCCGAATCCCACTCATCGGCTGAGACATCAATGCCTGCGTCCTCAAGCGAAAGTCCCCAATTTCGGCCATCTCGGCTAACTGCATGTCCGATTCGGTATTTTTCCCCGCTGCCGCTTCGATAGGAAAACCACATCTCGTAGACTCCCTGATCATCACGTCCAACAGTGGGTCTTGAAAATGCCTGTGCTTTGCCCAGTTCGTACGGAACCGCCAATCCCTCTCGACGCCATGAATGTCCATCGTGAGACGTCGCATAATTGATCACATGCAACATTTCTCCATTGCCTGCATCCCATGTCGCAGTGGAGCCGTACCACATGTGATAACCACCCTCTGGATTCTCCATTACCCACGGATACGAGAGGCTGATCGGATCAACAAGATCGGATCCCATGAAAGGGGCATCAACATCCAATTCTAGAGTAAGGTTCGGCAGGACAATTAGTCTGCCGATGTCCCCCCGCCAGTGACCAGCTTCGGGACTCTGCCAACCCATGAAAAGCATGTACTGCACACCGTCGACCGCATAACAGTTGCCAATGCTGACACCGTCCGCATAGAAACTGCCTTCGGGCCCGTGCTGAAAGAACGGCTGTTGGTGTTCGTAGACGACTTCGCGTCTGACAATGTCAATATCAACGGCCCCAACAGAGGATCGGTTATCTGCATCCCTACCGCTAAAGAAAACCCGATAGACATCTCCCTCAAGCGGAACCGGCAACGGGTTGGCAGCGTGGGATAGAAGTTTTGGATGGCGGCCGTCGCTCGATGGGCAATACAGCAACCCTAGCTTTCGCCAATTCCCTCTCATATCTTTCTCAACTTCGTACTAGGTACTTTCGCACGCTCGGTAGCCGTGCCAATATAGACGCCTTCAGCTTCGGCATCGGTAAGCAACAAGGCACCTGCACCAATCACGCATTTCTCGCCGATCTTGATGTGGTCACGCAACGTGGCATTCACGCCGATGAAGCATTGTTCCCCAATCTCGACCCCACCCGAAACCACGACGTGCGAAGCAATAAAAGAGTGGTCCATGATGGTCGAGTGGTGCCCGATGTGATTTCCACTCCACAAGGTGACATTGTTGCCGATAGTGACGAATGGCTGAATCGTGTTGTCTTCGAAGATGAAACAGTTTGCCCCGATACACCCGTCGTTCAACACTGTGGCCCGCGAACTGACGAAGCTGGCCAGGCGGTAGCCCAGTTCTTTGGCCGCCAGGTATTTTTCCTTGCGTACCGCATTGAGCTTGGAATAGCTCAGTGCAACAAAGAATCCGTACTCCGCTGGACTGTATTTCTGGGCCACCTCTTCGAATGGAACCACCGGCAGGCCACAGAAAACGGTTTCTGCCATATAGTCAGCGTCGACCGTGAAAGCGACCACTTCGTAGTTGGAATCCGTGCTGAAATAATAGTGGGCAAGCTGAGCGATATCCCCTGACCCAAAAATCACCAGAGGCTTCTTCATGGCGCCTTCCTTACCAGGATTGTGAACTCGTAAAGCCCGTAATCATGCAGCAAGGCCACGTTGCGCGAGTAGCGCCGCTTGCAGAGATCGAACAGGGCGCAAGGGTCCGCATAGTAGAGGTAGTCGCGCATTTTCTCGGCATCCGAATAGGAAGTAAGGCAATTGAAGGAAAAGCCAAGTCGGCTGGTGCGGTCGAGATTATCCAGCGTAGCTTCGAGGTACGCTCGCCACTCAGCATCCGACCTACCCAGACGGACATTGAAAATGCCACTGGCGACTCCGTAATCGGCTGCGCCATCGGGCTGGCTGGAGAGCACGAACCGCGCTTGAGGGATTCCCTGATATCGCTGCTCGGCGGACCTGATCATGCTTTCGGATACATCTATTCCCGCGTAGGAAAATCCTGAATAGCGACCAACGAGAAAATCATGAAGCGCCCCGTAGCCGCAGCCCAGATCATTGAGCGAAAACTGGATTCGGCCATCAATGATCTTGCACAGTTGTTCAAAGCGCAGCTCTTGGCTCTCTTCGCCGTTCCAATCAACACCACGTGGGGTTTCTCCGTGCTGCGCCAATTTTTCAGAATAGTAGTCGGCGACCTCTGTGAGCAGATCAATCTTGTTTTCTTGCATAGACCTGTCTCACGATGGTGTAGGGACGCTGCTTGGTCTCGGAGAATATCTTCGAGAGATAGATGCCTACGACCCCGATGAACGAGATGACCATCCCGCCCAGCAGCCAGATCGAGGCCATGACCGATGTCCAACCGCTCAAAGGTTTGGCAAGGAATATCCAGTGAATAGAAAGGTAGGCGATGTAGAAGAGCGCAAACAGCGAGATTGAAACGCCTATATAGAAAATGCTGACGAGCGGCACGTTGCTGAAGGACGTGACTGAGTTCACAAGCAATGACATCTTTCTGCGGAAGGTGTACGTTGTCTCGCTGGCGCTGTGCTTGTTGACCGTTTGCGGGCGTTGAACGAAGCCGGTGATGTGCCATAGACCTGCCATGAAGACCTCTCTTTCCTCATGGCGTAGCAGGGCATCAACGTAGCGACGCGTCATCAGACGCGCCGTGACAACGTTTTCCGGCAGAGCCATGCCCGTCAGCGCCTTGAAGAAGCGATAGAACCACTGACCACTCCAGCGCTCGAACCAGTTTCCTTTGCGCTGTTCCTGGACGCCATAAACCACGTCGCATGGCTCACTTTGCATCTGGTCTGAAAAACCGATCAGGCACTCCGGTTCCTCCTCCAGATCGCTGTCTATCAGGAACACCCGCTCACCCCTGGCATGGGCAAGCCCGGTCATCATCGCCTTGTGGTGGCCGAAGTTGCGGGACAAATCGACAACTACAACATGACCATCAGACTCGGCAAGCTGCACGGCGAGACTCAGGCCGTTGTCTGGCGAACCGTCATTCACCAGAACGATTTCGTAGTCGTCACCGACGAGGTGGCTGGCCGCGGCACTGGTCCGTTGATGGAATTCGGCAATGTAGGGCGCAGACTGGTAGAGGGTTGCAACGATGGACAACTTCACGGGCGCACATACCTCATGTAGCGGTGGGCTTCCCTACCGCAATTGAAGAGCAAGTCCAGGATGGTAACCCCATGGGTGAATTCGCCCCAGAGCTGGGGATACTCCGGGTAGCCGGTGTAATCGAACCAGGTCAGCTTGATTCCCCGCTCGGCGAGGACGGCCTCTTCGATGTAATCCCTGGCGGCCGGGCCAGAGATGTATTCGCTTCCCCCGGCAGACGCACACAGATCGGCCAGCCGTTCCGTCCGGCCGTCGATCATCGCGTAATCCCACGAATTGCTTATCTTGGTGGCAATCCCGAGATAGTTGCACACGGCCTCGATGAAGCTGCGATTCATCGACGAAAGGTGTGAATACTGCGCGTCAAGGTAAAGCGGCTCCAGCCAGGTGGCAATTTCATTGAAGCATTTCGCCCGGCGGTAGTTCTGGCTCAGTGCTTTCCAGTGGTCGGCCGCCCAGTCGGTGCCGTCGATTTCGGTATCGCGTATCTTTTGGTGATACTTGCCCTTTACCTTGACCGGGACCGTCAGCCACTGGAGCCCTTGCGGCGTCTTGATCTGATTGCGGTTTCGCCAGTCGCGTCGTGTGTACTGCATGTCGTCGAAGAGCATAAATTCGTCGACCGCAGCGATCATGTCGAAGTAGCCCTTCCACGGGATGTAGTTGGA
>CAZBSB010000112.1:0-3818 GCA_964494535.1 uncultured Rhodospirillales bacterium | reverse complement strand
GGGCAAGCCAGTTATAAACTGCAGCTTCGCGATAACTACTTACGCCCCCGTCGCAGCGCGTGGATTGTATCTCGTTGGGGGAGGGAGAACTCGCGGGCAGCGTCAATCAATTCAACAAAGTAGTGCTTCCAGTCCATGTGGTGGCACGGAACAATGGCGACGCGCTTCATGGCCGCTCCCGTCTGAGGGCACACTCACCCGCGCCCTTGGCCTGCTCGCGTTGCGGTGCGTGGATGATTTGCCGCTGCCCCTCCGGCGACACGAGCTCGCCAACGATACGGAAGTCCCGCCCGATATTTGCGCCAAAACTCTCCAGCACTGTTGCCGAAATCGGTCTTGGCCCGCTAGGTTCGGTCAATATCCAGGCGCTGGCAAGCTGTTCGCATGGAACCGTGGCCAAGCTCTGAATCACCAAATTATCGCTACCCGGGTAGCCACCCAATGTCCAGGCCAAGCCGACGCTATCGGCACCCACGGCATACAGGAAACCCGGAGAGTGACCCGTCAGGTCGATCATCGGTGTCCCGGGCACAAACCCGAATTCCGAGAGCAGGCGCTCCCCAGAAACAAGATAGGTTGAGTGGGAATCCGAAAGGATCAGGCTGGACTTTCCATGGCCGATGGTCACCGCCACGCGGTTCTGCGCGAGAGGGTTCGGCTGGCGATACGGCGTCAATGTTCCGAAATAGGCGATCAATGCGGTCAGCACCTGTACGCCGACGACGCCGACTAGGAGCATCGCATTCAAACGCGGATGGCCAGCCAAGGGCAAGAAAAACATATATGCAGCCACGAAAACAAAAATCGCCGCACATGCGATGGGAATCCAGTAGTCATTCGAGGTACCGAAGGCATAGGCATAGGGGAACAAGAGCAGGCTACAAACAAGGAGCGCATTCCCCCATCCGATCGAGCGTAGATTCCTCAGGCGACCCACCAGTAGGGCTGCCAACGCAAGCCCGGCGGGAATCCCGTAAACGGACAGTCCGCGGCGGCTACCGGGTAACGCAAAGAACCAATCGACTTGCACGGTTAGATGCAGCCCAAACAAGAAAAGAACCAATGCTGCGACGGACACCGCTTGGGGCCACTTTTCCCAGTACGCTGCGGCAACGGCGACGGCGATGGCCACTGAAAGGAACAGGCCAATCAGCAGGTTTTTTTGTGTTTCCGGGAGCCATAGGTCCTTAAGACGAAGCATCTGCTCGAACGAGTGCCCGCCTCCAAGACTTTGCCCAATTCGCAGCCCCTCGACAAAACGGTTAACGAACAGGGAAACTGAACCATCAATCATCACGGCCGACAACCCCAGTAATGCGATCACCGTGGCGAAGGACAGCAGCAACGGAACCAGGCGCAACCGTAGCGACAAGACCAGGTAGGTGCCGACCAGAACCGCCAGCACGGCCGCGGACGTCGGCTTGCCCATGAAGCTGAGCCAACCGCCCACCATCAGCATGAACCAGCCGGCCAGCCCTTCTCTTCCTCGATCCGGCCTCGCGAGAACGAGGCCGGTTGCTGCCAGCAAGAGCCCTTGGAAAGTGAGCGTGTTGTAACTCGGTGTCGGCAACCACAGTCCGGCAAACACGACCGACAGCACAGCCGAAGTCGCCAGCCCCGCCGACGCCACCACCCGAACCTGAGCGGTCAATGTTGAACCTGCCCGTTCTGCAAGCAGCCCCAGGACATGCCATGCGAGCAGCCAGGCAAGGGCGAAAGAAATGAGGAAATTGGCTTGCCGCAACAAGGCAACATTGCCACCGACAAGCAAGTAAAGTGGGTGATAGATGAACCCGAACTGGCTACTGGAAGCGGAGTAGTTGAAAGGGGCCGATATCCAGTTGAGATAGAACCCTTCGTCCGTCAAATCAAACCCGAAACGGAATACCCACAATACCCACGCGACAAAGACGATTGAGCCGACACCGGAAATGGTGAGGAGCACGATCTCGGCGCAAGGTTTGCTTGGGGTGGCAGTGGCGGCGACAGAGGTCACAGTGGATCTGCTGGATTCAACCCGGAAGATCAGCAACGGAAATCGTGGCGAGATCATTCGCCGCCGCGTCCTTGGCGGACAGGGAGGGCACGCCGTCCAGCGGCCATGCGATGCCAATCGCCGGGTCGTCCCAGCGGATGCAGCGCTCGTGTTCCGGCGCGTAGTAGTCAGTCGTCTTGTAGAGGAACTCGGCAGTGTCGGAGAGCGTCAGGAAACCGTGGGCGAAACCGGGCGGTATCCACATCTGTTTCTTGTTCTCCGCGCTCAGGGTCTCGCCGACCCACTTTCCGAAAGATTTCGACCCTTTCCTGAGGTCGACCGCGACATCGACGACTTCGCCCTGCACGACGCGCACCAGCTTGCCTTGGGCCTTCGGCGGCAACTGGTAGTGCAGCCCGCGCAGGACATTTTTCGCGCTCTTCGAGTGGTTGTCCTGCACGAAGTCGACATCCAGCCCGGTGGCTTCGCGGAAGGCCTGCCGGTTGAAGCTTTCGAAGAAGAATCCACGCTCGTCGCCGAAGACCTTCGGTTCGAGGATGAAGACATCCGGGATGGCGGCGGGGGTTACCTTCATCGGCTCACCGCCCCCGGACCGTCCGCCAGGAGGCAGCCACGGCGCGCCACTTCGTCGCGGATCGCGCCGACCGCAGACAACAGCGAGGGCACGAAGGGGTGGACACTCTGCAAGGCACCGGCCAGGATCATCGGATCCTCGACGTACTCATGGACCATTTGGTTTCTCAGCTGACGCATGGCCATCCATTGGTCCACGGACTGTAGGAAACCCAGACGTTCCGCCCTGTCCAGATTGTCGATGGCCGCACCCGGCCTTGCCCCCAAGGCAGCGAGCAGCACCGGGATCAACTTGTCTTCCAGCGTGCCCTGCAGACGGGCGAAACGGCTGACGAAGGCTTCAACCCACTCTGCAAGGTCGGGGTCGGCGGACAAGCATTCTGCCCGCGCCACGTCGAACGGGACGGCGAACAAGCGCTGGTCGGTGAGCGCAAGGTGATCGCTCTCCCGGCCCACCACTCGAATCAGGAACGCCAGGCGAAGCGACACGGCCGGGTCGAGTATCATAGCAACTGGCCCTGCATACAGGCAAGATCGTGAATGGGAAAGCGCTTCAGGTTGGGCGCCAGGATCAGCACGTCGACCCGCCGCCCCTGGAAAAGGCGTGACACCCGGGCGGACAAGCTGGCCGCAGTCAGTGCAGGGTTGGCGACCGGCGTCGGCAGTTCGAGCAGCAGATCGATATCGCCGCCTCGCGCCCGGTCATCGAGCCGCGAACCGAAAAGCCGGACGCGCGCATCTTCGCCGGCCACTTGATGTGCCAGATGCCTGATGGCTTGAGCCTGCTCCGGACTGATTCGCATAAGGAGGAATGCTAACTCAGAACACCTGCGCCTTGAGCAGGCCGAGCAGGTATTGGCCATAGCCGTTCTTCGCTAGTGGCTGGGCCAACTCTTCGAGTTTCCCCCGTGTAATCCAGCCCTGGCGAAAAGCGATTTCCTCGGGGCAGGCTACCTTCAGGCCTTGGCGCTTCTCGATGGTGGCGATGAACTGGCCAGCTTCGAGCAGGCTGTCGTGGGTGCCGGTGTCGAGCCAGGCGTAGCCGCGGCCCATGATCTCGACGTTCAGCTGCTCCAGTTCCAGGTAGCGCTTGTTGACGTCGGTGATCTCCAGTTCGCCGCGGTGCGACGGCTTGATGTCGGCCGCAATGTCGCAGACTTGGTTGTCGTAGAAGTACAGGCCGGTGACCGCATAGTTGCTCTTGGGTGCCAGGGGCTTTTCCTCGATGCTCAGGGCGCGGAAGTCGTTG
>CAZBSB010000111.1:0-7875 GCA_964494535.1 uncultured Rhodospirillales bacterium | reverse complement strand
CCGCCACGGTGCTGAGGATGGTGGTCTGGCTGATGCCTTCGCGCCGGAAATTGCGCAGCGATCGGTGCAGCTGGGCGCACTGGTTCCACACCACATGCTTGCCGAATTGCCGGTCTGGCCGGTTTGCGTTCCGCGTATGGCAGATTTCCTTGGGCAGATTAAGGACAATCGCCACCGGCAAAACATGATATTCGCGCGCCAGCGCCACCAGCTCCTTGCGCGACTCCGGCTGCACATTGGTGGCGTCAACCACCGTCAGTCTGCCGGCGGCCAGCCTCTTGGCGGCGATGAAACGCAGCACTTCAAAAGCATCGCTGCTGCAGGCCTGGTTGTTCTCGTCGTCCGAAACCAGGCCGCGGCAGTAGTCGGAGGAAATAATCTCTGTCGGCTTGAAATGCTTGCGCGCAAACGAAGACTTGCCGCAGCCGGAAGGGCCCACCAGCAGCACAAGCGACAGTTCCGGGATTTTGATGATGTTATTCTCGGTTACCATTTTTGTGCTTTTGCCGGTGCAGTTTTTTCGCTGAAAGACAGTTTGCTGAAATCAGCCAGTAGTTTGGCCTGTGATTTTTCTACGGTTTCACGTTTGTTCATTTTTAGGCGATAAAGGCAGCCTTCTTCAGCAAACAGCAAATCGCCGTTCCAGTCCCAGTCTGCCCAGCTTGTTTGCGGAAGCCGGAGGATCAAGACACCATCTTTGCCGAATACCTCATAATCAATGCTGTACCATGAGTCTTGAGTGTTCCCGATGGTTTTGATTTGCATCTGCAAAATTGGCGCTGTGCCGCGTTTGTGTTGTGCGATCTGATAGATGACAGCGGGATCGGCCTTCCAGACGATGCCAATGCGGCTGCGTTGTTCTGTAAATGCACCTTTCTGTTTTAGTGTCCACCCATCACGCAGTAAGCGCATATGATAAATGGGGTCGTCTTCTCCGCGACCGGCATATTCGCCAAGGGCACGCAGCAACATGCCTGGGCGTAAGGCTAGGCCATTGAGAATTTTATGATAGTGCGGATTTGCGTTGAGCAGGATGCTATTGTTGGTTTCAAAGAGTCCACCGCCGCCCCAGGCTCCCATATTGTCCCATAAGGCCAACGCGGTAAGAAACGGCGGTTTGCTAACTGCTGTCCAGGCATATAGCGGCTTCTTATTCTTAGCCGCCAGGTAGATGAACAATTCCCCGTTGGGCGAAAGGTCGCATCGCCGCTCATAGATGCGCCCCTTCAACCATTGCCCAGCAGCAAACGAATCTTTTTTCAAATCCCATTTGATCAACAGAACTTGCTTACTGGGTCCGCGTCGCAAAATGACAGCCGTCTTAGCTTCACGCGCCATGATGACAAATAGGCTGGTTTTAGCCGGAGTCATTCTTGCCTCACAAATATTCCCGCCTGTGTCGGGCAGCCATGTTCCGGGTGTTGATCACCAATGCCGTCGAAGGTTACGGTGTAGCCATATTGTGCGGCGGCGGCGTTCGCCCAGTCCTGGAACTGTTGGCGCGTCCATTCAAAGCGATGATCCTTGTGGCGCAGGCTGCCCGGCTTCATACCTTCGAACAGCACATTATATTCCACATTCGGCGTGGTGATCAGCACGAGGCTGGGGCGCGTGAACTCAAACACGCTGCGCTTGAAGGCATCCAGACGCGGCATATCGAGATGCTCGATGACCTCCACCAAAGTCGCGGCGTCATAACCCTCCAGCCGCCGGTCGCGATAGGTCAACGCGGTTTGCAGCAGATTGAGGCGCTTGCTTTGGGTTTCGCTCATCCGGTCGAGCTTCAGCCGCCGCCGCGCGATCTCCAGCGCGCGATAGGAAACATCGGCGCCCGTGATGGTCGTGAAGCTGCGTTCTTCCAGCAAGGCGCGCAGCAATTTTCCTTCGCCGCAGCCCAGATCAAGCACGCGCTTGGCGCCCTGCGCTTTCAGCTGCGCCACGACCCAATCCAGGCGCTGCTGGTTCAGGCTGATTTTTTCTTCCAGCCGGTCTTCCAGCTGCTTAGGCGCGCTGCCGGCCTCTTCACCTTCGTCAGGCTCTTCGTCTTCGGTCAGCCGTTCCAGCGCCTGCGCTACCAAGGAACGCGAATGTTTGAGATAGCGGCGTGCGATGAGTTCGCGCTCCGGATGCTGCACCAGCCAGTCCGCGCCGAATTTGAGCAGCTTTTCCAGCTCATCCTGCCCCACATAATAATGCTTGCCATTGTCCAGCACCGGAATCAGCACATAGAGATGCACCAGGAACTCGCGCAGCGGGCAGGTGCGCGTCAAGGTCACGGTGTAATAGCTGCTCTCGCCCCATTCCGGATAATGTTCATCCAGCGGAATGCGTTCCGCTGCAATCGCATAGCCCAACGGCGTGAACAGCCGCTGCAGCAGCTCTTCGCCGCCCCGGCACGGCAAGGCGTGGATGGTGACGCTGAGCGGCAGCGCGGTCGCCACCAGTTCCGGCCGCTGCTTGCAGTTGCCGGAAAAAGCAGTGCCGAACACTTTGTTGAGCGCCACGCTCATGAAGGACGAGGCGACATAAGGCCGGTCATTGACATATTGCTCCAGCGCGAAACCTTCGCCCGGCTTGCCGCCCTTGCGCACCAGCTGCACGGGGTCAACATCCAGCAGCAGCGCCGCCGTGCAACGCTCGGCCTGCGCTTCCGGGTAGAACAGATGCGCGGCGCCGAAATTCAGCGTCACGCTATGCAGCTTCGCCGGGTTCTTGTGCAGCAAGTACCCGATATCCGTCGCCGGCTGGTGCGTGGTGGTGATGGTCAACAGCACGAACTTAACCTTTCACGCACAGCACTTGCCGCAGGGTATGGACAACTTCAATCAAGGCGTCCTGCGCTTTGATCACGGCGTCGATATCCTTATAGGCCATGGGCGTTTCGTCAATCACCGCGGCGTCCTTCCGGCACTCAATGCCCTCGGTCGCCGCGATATGGTCGGCTACCGAAAAGCGCCGCGCCGCTTCCGCCCGGCTCATGCGCCGGCCGGCGCCGTGCGAGCAGGAGCAGAAACTGTCCGTATTGCCCTTGCCGCGCACGATATAGCTGCGCGTGCCCATGCTGCCGGGGATGATGCCATATTCGCCCTCGCGCGCGCTCACGGCACCCTTGCGGGTGAGCCAGACCTGCTCGCCGAAATGCTGCTCCTGCTGCACATAATTGTGATGGCAGTTCACCGCCAGCTTGCCCAGCTGGAAGCCCGGCAGGCCGGATTCGCGTAAGGTCAGCAGCACGCGCTCCATCATCATGGCGCGGTTGGCGCGGGCATAATCCTGCGCCCAGCTCACGGCTTCGATATAATCGTCGAACAGCGGTTCGCCTTCGATAAAGAATGCCAAATCCTTATCGGCAAGATAGAAGCCGAGTTCACGGCGCAGCAATTCCTCCCGTGCCCGCGTGATGAAATAGCTGCCGATGAGGTTGCCGGTGCCGCGCGAGCCGGAATGCAGCATCACCCACACGGCATCAGCTTCATCCAGGCAAAGCTCGATGAAATGGTTGCCGCCGCCCAGCGTGCCGAGTTGCTGCACCAGCTTGTCGCCGCGAATCTTCGGGTGCTTTGCCAGAATGCGCTCCAGCCGCTCCGCCAGCTGCAAATCGCGCAGGGCGGAGACGATGCGCGCCGGTGCTTCCTTGTGGTCGCCGCCGCCGCCATTGCCCACCGGCACCTTGCGCTCGATCATGCTGCGCAACGGCGCCAGCGTGTCCGGCAAGTCGTTGGCACGCAGCGTCGTTTGCACGGCGGCCATGCCGCAGCCGATATCCACGCCTACGGCCGCCGGAATAATCGCGCCCTTGGTGGGGATGACGGAGCCGACGGTGGCGCCCTTGCCCTAATGCACATCCGGCATCACCGCGACATGCGGATAAATGAACGGCAAGCCGGCGACGTTCAGCAACTGCTCGCGCGCCGCGTCTTCCAATTCCACGCCGTCAATCCAGGCCTTGATGGGCTTCTTGCCCGCTTCGGCTATCGTCTGCATTTTATTTTCTCTCAATCTGCGTTTTTTGCGCTTGACTGAATAGTGCATATTGCACTAAATTGCAAGCGTTGGGCCGAAGTTTAAGGGTTATCGCGACTAGTCCTAATGTCGGCGAAAGCCGGCATCGGGTAGAAACCCCTTAAACACAGACACGCCCAACAACGAAATGCGCCATCCGGGCCGAAGTTTGTTGGTTACCGTCTGCTAAACGGTCTTCTAGGCTGATACCCTAGGAGACGCCAACAGACACCTTATGTCCGGGTGGCCATTGCGTGAAGACTGCGCCGGTTCCAGCCGGGCCGTAGAAGTTGGGTTATCGGTAATCTGTGGGTCGTTGGTTCGAATCCAACCGGCGTTTCGGCGCCGTAGCTCAGCCTGGATAGAGCAACAGACCTCCGCAAGGAGGTTTCCCAGCTTCGCCTCATGTCCGTCTGGACTCGGCGCAGTGTTTTAAGGCGGCGCAAGCCGCGCTATGCGGGTCGAAGAAGTTCGTTTATCGCCACCACGCGGGCGCTCTGATTTGGCGATCAGACGCCGGATAGCTGATGAAGCTGCCGGCGAGCCCAGACGAGCTTCAAACTACATCCGCAGTTTTTTACCGCGAGGCGGGCCTGACGTCTGGCCTTCGCAGAATAATGCCTCCGTTTCGGGGGCGCTGTTTTGCGTGTGCTGTTGTCAACCCGCCTCATAATGCAAGTGAGGTTATCATGGGATACAAAGCTATTCTGCAAAGCGTTTTCCCGTCCAAGCACGGCCAGACGCCGCAAACCGAACCGCTGCCCGGCCAGGTGCCGAACAACGCGGGCGGTTATTTTTACGCGATTGACGATTGGGCGCTGCTCGACCGGTTCCTGCTGCTCGGCACCGAGGCGGGGACGTATTACGTCTCGCCCGTGCAACTGACCAAGGACAGCGCCGGCGCCATTCAACGCCTGCTGGCCACGGATGGGTTACGGGTCGTGGCGCGCATCGCCGCGGTCAGCAAGGCTGGTCGTGCGCCGAAGAATGACGCTGCCTTGTTCGCGCTGGCGCTGGCGGCGGCAGCTGATGATCAACCGACGCGCCAGGCGGCGCTGGCGGCGCTGCCGCAGGTGGCGCGCACCGGCACGCATCTGCTGCAGTTCGCGGCGTATGTGAACGGGCTGCGCGGCTGGGGTCGCGGCTTGCGCAAGGCGGTGGGCAAATGGTTCACGGCGATGCCGGTGGAGCAACTCACGCTGCAGGCGGTGAAATATGCCCAGCGCGAAGGCTGGGCGCTGCGCGATTTGCTGCGTCTGGCGCACCCGCCAGCGGATGGCGATGAAGCGCGGCGTGCGGTCATCAACTGGATCGCGCATCCTGAGGCGCCGGAGGCCATCGCGGCAGCGCGGCAGCACCGCTTGATCGAAGGCAAATATCAAGCGCAAGCGGCCACGTCGGTTGAGGATGTCGCTGCCATCGTGCGGCGCTATTCCCTGCCGCGTGAAGCGATCCCGACCGAAGCGCTGCAAAGCGCGGCGGTGTGGGACGCGCTGCTGGTGGATATGCCAATGACGGCGATGATCCGCAATCTCGGCAAGATGAGCCAGGTCGGCCTATTGCAGCCTTTCGCGCCGGCGGCGGATTACGTCGCTGAACGCTTGCGCGACCGCGAGCAGTTGCGGAAGGCGCGGGTCAACCCGTTCCAGCTGCTGCTGGCGCTCCGCACTTATGCGGCGGGGCGCGGGGCGCTGGGTTCGCTGACCTGGACGCCGGTGGCGCCCATTGTCGCGGCACTGGATGACGCATTCGAGGCCTCGTTCGCCACGGTGGTGCCGACGCAGCAGCGTATCCTGGTGGGGGTGGACGTGTCCGGCTCCATGCGCGGCACGCGTTGCGCGGGTTCGCCGATATTGTCGGCGGTGGAAGCGGCGGCGGCGGTCGCCAGCTTCCTGGTGCGGACGGAGCCAAAGACGCATGTCATGGCGTTTGATACCGCAGCGCGGGAGTTCACGGTCACGCCCAAGCAGCGGCTGGATGATGTGGTGGCCAGCGTTTCCCAGTGGGGCGGCGGCACTGACTTGTCCTTGCCGGTGACTTATGCGCTGGAGCGCCAGCTGGTAGTGGATGCCTTCATCATCCTGACCGACAGCGAAACCTGGGCGGGCAACCAGCATACCGTGCAGGCGTTGCAGCAATATCGCCAGCGCCTCAATCCGCAGGCCAAGCTGGTGGTCATGGCCACGGCGGCGAATGGCGGCACGGTCTGCGACCCCGCCGATCCACTCTCGTTCGGCGTGGCGGGGTTCGACGCCGCGGCGCCGCAACTGGTGATGGATTTCATCAGAGGCGCGGGCTAGCGGCGGGCGGTGCGGGCAGGGGGCGGTCATGGGGGCGGCATGACACCGGACGAGCTGCGGCAGATCGGCGAGGAGCTGTTCGGCGCGTGGGGCTGGCAAACCAAAATTGCCAAAGCCCTGCGCGTTGACGGCTCCACCGTCCGCCGCTGGATCTCCGGCGCCACCACCATCCCCGGCCCCGCCGAAGTCGCGCTGGAACTCCTGCTGCAGGTGAAGAAGAATGCTTCGCAAAGATAAACCGGCGCGCGTTATCGTGCAGATAAAATTTGGATCGCATCTCTATGGCACGGACACGCCGGAATCCGATCTCGATATAAAAGCTGTCTATCTGCCCGCCGCACGGGACATTTTATTGCAGCGCGCGGGTTCACTGCTTTCTGATAGCCGTTCTAAGGCGCATGGTGAGAAAAATACGGCTGACGACATTGACCGTGAAGCTTATAGCCTGCAACGCTATCTCGATCTATTGGCCGAAGGTCAAACCGTCGCTTTGGATATGCTTTTTGCTCCTGCGTGGGCAATGCTGACTCCGCCTGATGCAACATGGGGCGAGGTTCAAGCACTGGCACCAAAAATTCTTACCAAGGGTGCCATGGCTTTTGTGCGTTATTGCCGTCAGCAAGCCAATAAATACGGCATCAAAGGTTCACGCGTCGCAGCCGCGCGTCAGGCTCTGGCCTTGCTCCAAGCCGGAGAACGGCAGCATGGGTTTGCGGCTTCGTTGCAGACGATGACGGCAGAACTGGAAGAATTGGTTATGGCGCATGATATGATCAAATTTGCGGATGTGCCTCAACCGAATGGAACGACGACGCGTTGTCTGGAAGTCTGCGGCAAGAAAGCGATGCTTACGGCCACGATCAAGAATGCGCGTGAGATTGTTGCCCATATGGTCAATGAATATGGCCAACGTGCCCTGGCTGCAGAGCGCAATGAGGGCGTGGACTGGAAAGCCTTATCACATGCTGTTCGCGTCGGTTATGAAGCATTGGAGCTGTTTGCAACGCGAAAAATCACTTTTCCAAGACCAGAAGCCCAGCATTTGCTGAGCATTAAGCAAGGAGGTTTACCCTATGCAGACGTTGCTGCGGAAATTGAGCGCCTGCTCGATCAAGTTGAAACTGCCGCAGCAAGAAGCAAACTTCCTGAGGCTGCCGATGCACAAATCATCGATGACTTCGTGGCCGAAAAATATCGGCGACAAGTTGTCGGCGTGGAGAACGCACCATGACCGCCAGCAAGACATATATACAAGGCAAGCTGCAATGTCTGGCGGCTGATACTAACGTCAAAATCTTGTTGGCTATTGAATCAGGCAGTCGTGCTTGGGGTTTTCCCTCAGCCGATAGCGATTATGATGTGCGGTTCGTCTATATTCGCAGGCTTGACGATTATCTGTCCGTATTTGATGTGCGCGATGTGATTGAAACGCCATTAGTTCACGATGAAGTTTTGAATGCGCCGATAGACCTCAATGGGTGGGACTTGCGTAAAGCCATGCAGCTGGCGCTCAAATCAAACGCCGTGCTAATCGAATGGCTGATGTCGCGGGTGCGCTATGTGGCCGATGATA
>CAZBSB010000110.1:0-8020 GCA_964494535.1 uncultured Rhodospirillales bacterium | reverse complement strand
TGTCCATTCTTCCAGCGCCCGCTCATAGGCTTGCCTGGCCTGCCGCAGCAGCTCTATGTCCCCCGCCCGTTTGCCCAGCTCCTGCAACACATTGCCCAGATTATTCTGCGTCGCCGCCCAACTCAGCGGTGTCCGCTCCCGCGTTGCTTCCTCCAGCGCCAGATCATAGGCTTGTTTGGCCTGTCGCAGCAATTCATGTTTGCCAGTTTGATCGCCTATTACATGTTGTATAAGGCCGTAAGCATGCAGAATTTGCCACTTGGTTTCCGGCACAAAGGCCGGTGGTAGGTTGTTCGTCAAGGACTGCAGCTTTTCCGCCAGCGGTTTGAGCTTATCGGCAATGAAAAGGCCATTTTCATGAATTGCGGGCAATGCCAGGGCAGCGGCGATGGCGGCCAAAGCCTCGCCCAGTTCTAGCGCGATGCCCTTTAGCCGGTTTTCCGTCGTGAAAGTGAAGTCACGGATGGTGGCGCCATTGTCCTGCGGCGTGACGAAATGCAATTCCACCGTATGAGTGCCGCCAACGGCGTTGACGCGACCCCAGATGAGCAAATGGCCGCCCAGGCGGGCAAGCCGCTCCCGCCCCTTGACGGCAACAGCGTCCGGTTGGGCGCTGGCGGGAATGGAACGGTCAAGCTCCGGCAAGAAATCCATCGGCGCAATGGCGACGGCTTCGTGCCCGATTTCTTTCAGGATGGACTGGATGATGATATGCTGGAACTGTTCATCTTCCGTATCGCCGTGCAGATGCGCGACATAGATGGCCAATTTGCCCGCCGGTGCTTTGGCGGTTCTGTGCCGGCGACGCCATTGACGTGTGCCGATGGCCACAAAACCGATAAACAACAGGAATAGCAGAATTTTGGAAAGCGCGGCGACCAACTCTTTCGACGGTTCTTCATTGGGCAGAAAATAGTGGACGCAGGCGACGACTACCCAACCAACCGTTTGTGAACCGCCGAGTAACACACAATCCTTAAACAGGTCTTTCGCGACATTGTCGGTATAACTATGCAGCATTTTTGTTTGACCATATGCTGTGCGAGCTGAAAATATTTAACTACACAATACAGCGCGCTGCCAATAGTTACACGATCGGTTGAGGCAAATTCGCAATCATTTCGCCCCTTGACGCGCCCTGTCTCCCTGCGGGAGACTTGCCTGGTTATGCGAGGCTATTGATGAGATATACAAAGTCTTTCGTTGTCCGCTGCTGAAATTGCTCAAGGATGCCGGCTGGAAGCTGGTGCGTCACGGCGACCGGCACGATGTGTTTCAGCACCCTGAACAACCAACCTCCCTCACCGTGCCGCGCAAGTTGAACGACCGGCATCTGGGCAATGAATTGCTGAAAATCGCCGGTCTGCAGCAGCACCGGCTTTAGCTGTCATGAAAACGAGATCAAACAACCCAGATTGCGCGCCGCGCAGGCCTGCAGGAAATTCTTCAGGCTCAAGAAATTTTCCGTGAGATACTCTTTCATGTCGTCGGTGTTTCGCGCCCAGGCATCGCCTAGATATACCTTCTTCATGGCTGCCGGATCATACAGCGCCAGAATATCTTCGGCCGTAACCAGCGCCAAAGCATTGGCAAAAGCAGCGACATCGCGGCTGTGCCAGGCCAAGGCCGGGCCATAGCCCATCTCGATTTTGCCGACCGGTGTGCCGCCTTCAAAGAAGTTCGGCACTTTGTCGCCGACAATTTTCTTCAGACAGAAATTGATCCCATCCCAGGCTTTATCCAAATCCATATCCGGCACCGGCGGATCAGGCAAGGACAGTGCAGGCGGCAATGTCGGTAGTTCCGCACCTGATTTGGCGCGGAACAGTTTGGCCAACAATCCAGGCTTTTGGCGCTGGCCGGTGGCTTGCCAATAGGTTTCCGCATCATCCGGCGCCAGCAATCGCCAAATGAGCGGCGGGTTAGCCAAGAGCTGGTCTATCACCGCGTCCGATACCGCCTGCGCCCCGCAACAAATGCCCATGCCGTTCTCCTGTGATTATGACGGTTTGGTCTTGCTCTCTTCCGCCACGAAATAGCGCGGCTGCGTGGCCTGGCGCGCGTCTATGATGCTGCGGCGGACGGCGCGGGTGCGGCTGAACACGTCATGCAACATAGCACCATCGCCTTTGCGGATAGCTTTTTGCAGCTCGGTCAAATCCTCGTTGAAACGTTGGATGACATCCAGCACCGCCTCGCGGTTGTTGAGAAAGACGTCGCGCCACATCACGGGATCGCTGGCGGCGATGCGCGTGAAGTCGCGGAAACCGCCGGCGGAATATTTGATCACTTCCTGCTGCAGCTCCGTCGCCAGATTGGTGGCGGTGTCCACGATGCTGTAGGCGATGAGGTGCGGCAAATGCGAGGTGATGGCCAGCACCTGGTCGTGATGCGCCGGCTCCATCGCCTCGACGCGCGAGCCCAGCGCCTGCCACAATGCCGCGAGCTTGGCCGCCATCGCGGCATCGCCGTCCGCCAGCGGCGTGTAGAGAAAATAGCGGCCTTCGAACAATTCCGGGAAGCCGGCATCCGGCCCCGAATGCTCCGTGCCGGCGATGGGATGGCCGGGCACGAAATGCACACCCGCTGGCAGATGCGGCCGCACGGCGGAGATCACAGATTGCTTGGTGGAACCGACATCGGTCACCAAAGCGCCCGGCTGCAACCCCGGCGCCATGGCAGCGGCCACCGCGCCCACGGCGCCCAGCGGCGTGCAGAGGATGACGAGATCAGCGGCGCGTACGGCCGCTGCCGCGTCGGCATGATAATGATCGCCCAGCGCCAATTCCCGCGCCCGCTCCAGATGCTGCGCGCTATTGTCCGCGATGCTGATGGCGCCCACCAGTTGCTTCTGCCGCAAGGCACGCGCCAGCGAAGAGCCGATGAGACCAATGCCGATGATGGCGGCGTGCTGAAAATGATGGGTCATATTTGTTCCGTAGACTATTGTTCTTGCACGCGAAACGCCTGTAGCGCCGCTGCCAATTCCCGCATTTCATCCGCCGTGCCGATAGTGATGCGCACATGATCCGGCAATTTATAGCCGCCCATGCCGCGCACTTGAATGCGGCGTTCGGCCAGAAAGCGCAGCAGGGTTGAGGCACGTTCTGCCGAACCTAACCCCACGAGAATGAAATTGGCAACACTGGGATGGGGGTCAAAACCGCCGATCTCTAACAACTGCGCCATCAGCCAGTCGCGCCACTCGGCATTATGCTCCCGGCTGCGGCGCAGGAAGTCTTTATCGCCCAGGCTGGCAATGGCGGCGGCGGCGGCGGGTGCTGCAATATTGAACGGATTACGCAGGCTGTTGAGCGTGTTGGCGACCGTGGGTGAACCATAGCACCAACCAATCCGCAGCCCGCCCAGTGCGTGAATCTTGGAGAAGGTGCGCGCCACCACGATGTTGGGATATTGCGTGGCCAGTTCCAGCCCGTCGCTATAGTCCGGTACGGTCATGAATTCGGCATAAGCCGCGTCCAGCACCAGCAAGACGCCAGGCGGCAGCGCGGTATGGAGTTTGTGAATCACATCCTTGCTACCATAACTGCCGGTCGGGTTGTTGGGATTGGCGATGAAGATGAGCTTGGTGCGCGGCGTCACGGCGGCCAACAGCGCCGCGGCATCCAGCGTAAAATTCTTTTCCGGCACCACCACCGGCGTGGCGCCGGTCAGTTTGGTGACGATGCCATACATGCTGAAGCCATATTGGCTGTAAATCACCTCGTCGCCCGCCGTGGCATAGCCACGCGCCAGATGGCCGAGCAACTCATCCGACCCCGCGCCGCAGACAATGCGGTCGGCCTCCAGCCCGGCATCTGCCGCGATGGCTTGGCGCAGGGCGGTATAGTTCAAGTCAGGATAACGTTGCAGCGTGCCGGTGGCGTTCTGGTAAGCCGCCAGCGCCGAAGGGCTGATGCCCAACGCTCCTTCATTAAAGGACAAGCGGATGAGTTTGCCTGACGGCGCCGCGGCTTCCGCGACATGATAGGGCGACAGGCTCTGCAGATGGGGCAGCGGTTGCGGCTGGTTCATGCCGGAATTTAGGCGTCTGCCCGGCTATTTGACAATGTCAAACAAGGCGGCGTTCAGGAAAAAATGCACCATAATACTGGCGACATAGCCCAACAGCACCGCCCACGACCATTTGAGATGCGACAGGAACGTATAAGCCCCCTTCCCCACCCCCAGCAGCGCCACGCCGGCCGCCGAGCCGATGGCCAGCAGCGAACCGCCGGTGCCGACCGTCAAGGTCAGCAGCAGCCATTGGCCATGGCTCATGGTCGGTTCCATGCTGAGAACCGCAAAAGTGAGCGGAATATTGTCCAGCACCGCCGACAGCACGCCCAGGCTGATATTGGCATTGGTGGCGCCGAGATCGGTATAGAGAAACTGCGACAGCGCCGCCAGATAACCCATGGCGCCGATGCCGCCGATGCAGAGGATGATGCCATAGAAAAACAGCAGCGTGTCCCATTCGATGTCGCGCAGGGCGTCAAAGATGTCATAGGGTTTGGCCGGATGTTCGCCGGCCTCCGACGCCGTGCCGCCTGGTTCCGGCGCCTGCGCCCGCTTTTCCTTCACCTGCAGCACGAAGCCATACATTTTGAGGAGACCCAGGCCGAACATCATGCCGACGCAGGGCGGCAGATGCAGCCATTGGTGCAGCAGAATCGTCAACGCGATGGTGATGAGAAACAATGCGACCATCACCCAGCCGCCCGGCTTCAGGCGCTCGCGTTTTTCTTCGGCTTGCGGCCGGGTTCGCGGGATAGTCAGCGCCATGATCGCCGCCGGCAGCAGCCAGTTGATCAGCGACGGCACAAACAGCACGAAGAACTCCGTGAACGCCACCACGCCTTTTTGCCAGATCATCAAGGTGGTGATGTCACCGAAAGGCGAAAAAGCGCCGCCGGCATTCGCCGCCACCACGATATTCACGAGGCCGGCGGCGATGAACGGCTTGTTGCCCGGCGCCAGCGCCATGACCACCATGCCCATCACCAGCGCCGCCGTGAGATTGTCCACCACGGGCGACAGCGTGAAAGCCAGGCCGCCGGTGACCCAGAACAGCCCGCGCAGCGTGAAGCGCGCCGCGACCAGCCGGCTGCGCAGCACGCCGAACACATTGCGTTCCACCATGGCGTTGACATAACTCATGGCCGCCAGCAGAAAGAGAAACAGCTCCACGAATTCCAGCAGATTATGCCGCAGCAGCGCCACCGCCTGATCGCCGATGCCCTGCTGGTGATATGCAGCGGTCACAAATATCCAGGTGAGGCCGGCGGCCAGCAGCATGGGCTTGGATTTGCGCAGATGCAGTTTTTCTTCCAAAAACACCAGCGCATAGGCCGCCACGAAGATGAGCAGAATAGCGTACCCTAGGGGACTGCCGGTAAAAGAGACGCCGCCGGCAGCGGCGGCCAGCGCGGCAGGTGCTACCAGCAGCAAAGCGATGAGAACAGGCAAAGTAAAAGCGCGTTGCATTCGGTGTCCGTCAGCGGTCAATGGTTGGCAGCAGAGATGGCCGGCATTGAATCATAGTCGGCAGCTTTCGCTCAAGCATAATCGGAGCCTGACGGCGTCTTTCAACTCATGCCGATCGGCACGGCATAGCCGCCGGCGATGCGCCAGCGCGCGCCGAGGGCTTCCAACTGCGGCGCCAGACGCTGCAGCCGGCGTTGTTCCTGTGCCAGCAAGCCGTCCACCGTGACCAGCAGGCAGCGTCCCTGCTTGCCTTCATGGATAGCTAGAGGCTTCAATGTCTCCAGCGCCGCGCGCACTTGCTTGGCATTGCTTGGCACGAAGCCCCAAACCAGCAATAGCCCATGATCATCGCCGGTCGGCTCCGGCGCCAGCTGCGCGACCGCCCAGGCGCCGTGGCGGTTGCCGCGCCAATTGGCGCGCGCGCTATCACGCAAATCAAAGGGCAGTTGAGCGAAGACCTGCAGTTCCGGCGCTGTGGTCAAAGCCTGCCACCAGGGGCGCGGTTCATTGGCGCGCGGCAGAGGCAGCACCGCCAGTTCGGTCTTGCCAGCCGCGACGCTGCGATAAGCGGCTGCCGCCGTGGCGCAAGGTTGCAGCGGGGTGACGCTGCCATAGAAATCGCGGCTGATGTCCCATAAATCCAAACCGCCCTTGCCGGCGGTCACCGCCACGCGCAGCGTCCCTTCCTGCATAGTGAAGGCGCCGATCATCTCCCGCCACAGGCGCATCAGCAGCCCGGGCGGAATACGGCCGGCCGGGCGCTTGAGCAAAGCGCGCACCATGCTGGCCTCACGCCCCGGGCGAATGAAAATCGCCTGCTTGCCTTTCACGCGCCGGACGATATGCACAATCTCGGCGCGCTGGCGCAGCAGCGTGTGCAGCTGGTTGTCAACCGCGTCAATGCGGGCGCGGAGTTCTGGCAAGGTAGGCAATTCGCTGCGTTTCATTCAGTCCTCGATTATCCATTGCTGCGCGACGTTGGGGTGGGCACGTCAACGCTGGTGATGATTTTGGGCGCCAGCGCCGGCCGGCGCACCGGGCTGGGCGCCACGCGCAGCGGCGCATAAAGCTGCTTGCTGGCTTCTACAAATAGCACACCGCCCAGCGTGGGAAACAGCTGCGCGCCCCAGCGTTCGGCAAAATCGCTCAGCCGATGCGCCCAGCTGCTTTGCCAAGGCGGCAGATAGAGCGCGCGTGATACCCGCTCCGGCAGGAAATCATGCTCCCGCAGCTTGTCTTTGAACTGCGAGGGTGAAAAAGGCTGGCCATGACCAAACGGCGTGATATCGCGCATCGCCCAGACGCCGCGGCGGTTGGGCACCACTGCCAACATGCTGCCGCCGCTTTTCAGCACCCGCCAGACCTCGCGCAGTACCCCGCCGCTGTCCGCGCTGCCTTCCAGCGCGTGCAACAGCAGCACCCGATCCACCGATTGATCCGCCAGCGGCAGATTGCTCATATCTACTAGCACTGTGCGGTTGGGGCCTTCCTTCGGCCAGAAGGTCACCCCTTGCTCGGCCGGCATGAAGGCCATGACGGGCACGGCCTGGTCAACATAGGGGCGCAGCAGCGGCGTGGCATAGCCCAGCGCCAGCACGGTCTGCCCGCGCAGATCAGGCCAGATGTGCAGCAGTTTCTGCCGCAGCAGCCGGCGCGTGACCTGACCGAGCGGCGAGAGATAAAAGCTCCGCAAATCCACGATATCGGTAAACATTCCCTTAATCTATCGCAACTAGCTTAAGATACCATGGCTTTTGTCGTCGAAATCCTGCCGGCCTTTGCGGACAATTACATCTACCTCGTCGGCGATACCGAGCTGGGGCTGGCCATGGTGGTTGACCCTGGCGATGCCGAGCCGGTGAAGCGCGCTTTGCGCCAGCGCGACTGGCATTTGACGCTCATTCTCAACACGCACCATCACAATGACCATATCGGCGGCAATGCCGCGCTGAAGCAGGCTTATGGCGCGGCGGTCATCGGCCCCTTTGCCGAACGGGCGAAAATCACCACGCTGGATCGCGCGGTGCAGGAGGGGGAGAGCATCACCTTTTCCGACCTGCGCGGGCAGGTCATGGCGGTGCCCGGCCATACCGGCGGGCATATTGCGTTCCATTTTCCCAAGCTGGAGGCGGTGTTTTGCGGCGATGCGCTGTTTTCGCTGGGCTGCGGCCGGCTGTTTGAAGGCACGCCGGCGCAGATGTGGCAATCCTTGTGCAAGCTGCGCGCCCTGCCGCCGGACACCAAAGTCTATTGCGGCCATGAATATACTGAGCATTTCACCCGCTTCGCCCAGCTGCTGGAGCAGGACAGTATGCCGCTCTTGCACAAGCTACGCGCTGTGAAGGCGCTGCGCCAGGATGGTAAGCCGACCCTGCCCAGCACCATTGGCGAAGAGCGGGCGCTCAACCCGTTTTTGCGGGTAGATCAGCCGGCGTTTCAGCAAGTGTTGCAGAAGCAGGGTTTTCCGACACAGGGCGCCGACCCCGCCGCCATTTTCGCGGCGCTGCGCGGCGCCAAGGATCGTTTCCAATGA
>CAZBSB010000109.1:0-8074 GCA_964494535.1 uncultured Rhodospirillales bacterium | reverse complement strand
GTTTGAACAACGTCTTAATTGGCGTGAAGAAAGGGTAAAGTTTCCCTAGGGTTGTACCCAAAATCCCGCTTGGAATCGCCATCTTGTCGTCACAATGGCGCGGCATGACTGCGCGGCTGGACGCGCAAGGTGGCGGCGCCTATTTTGCTAGAGATGCAACCGCGTTTGACTGATTCGCCCCTGCCCACCGCATGATGCTCCGCAAAGATAACCGTACAGGATTGGTGATGATGAAGGCTTGGTTAAAGCGCCTGCTGCTCGGCGCGCTGTTGCTTGGCATGACGGGCGGCGATGCGCTGGCGGCCGAAGCGGCCAAGCCCAAAAGTGACAAGACCGCCAGCGTTCGCGAAGAAGCGAGCGCTAGCAAAAGCGCCGATGACAAGAGCGCAAAAAAAACCGAGCCGACGACGAACGCCACGGCCGCCGAAGCAGCACCGGCCGAGACACCCAGTATCGTCCTGCCGGTGATCAATCTGGAAGGCTTGCTGCCCGCTAAACCGGAAAGCGAAACGCCGGAGGCGCCGCCGGAACCGAGCTTCGGCAGCCATTTGCTCGACTGGCTGATGCAGAGCGGCAAGGATTTGCGCCAGACCTTGAACAGCGATGCTGCCACCTTCTTCGCCTGGCCGGCTTTGGAAAAATGGTGGGAGCAGCAGCAGAAACAACCGCGCTTGACGGAACGCTGGGATAGGTTGCAGGCCGCTGGCAGCGGCATCGTGCTGTGGGGGTTCGGGCTGGCGCTTGGCTTGCATTTCCTGTTGCTGCCGCTGCGGCGCAATTTGCGGCCGGAGGCTGATAATCGCCTGGTGACGCGCCTGGCGCTGGGTTTGGGCGTGTTTGCGGTCGGGCTGGTGCCGGTGGTGGCGTTTATGTTCATCGCCCTGGCGCTGCTGGCTGACGCGGAACTGCCGGTGCGGGTGCGCATGGTGCTGCAGGCCGGCATTTATGCTGCCATCTTTGCCCGTGTGCTGCAGCTGGGCGGCAAGCTGGTGCTGGCGCCGCGTCACGCCGCGTTGCGGCTGTTGCCGATGGATGACGCCAATGCGCGATATTTAAGCCGTTGGCTGGCGGTGGTGCTGGCGTTAGTGGCGGGAGGCAGCTGGCTGTTGGATGCGGCACGCTTGCTGGAGGTGCCGGAGGAGACGCGGCGGATGGGCGCGCGGGTGCTGGGCGCCGTGTTGCTGCTGTGTCTGATCGGCATTGTGCGCCGCGGCAGGCTGCCGGTTGCTGCTTTGCTGCGTGGCAAGAACCAAGAGACCGCTAGCGACTTACTGAGCTGGGGACGGATCAATTTGGCGACGCATTGGCATCGTTTGACTATTGCTTATCTGATCATCAGCTACACCGTCACGGTGATGTCCGGCAGCTTCACGGCCCTGCTGCAGGGCACCTTCACCACGTTGTTTGTCATTCTAGCCATGAGCCTGCTGCTCTATGGTCTGAAGCAATTGTCGCTGCAGGCGGTGGCGGCGCAGGCGCGCGACACGCGCCTGCCGCTGCACCAGCCGGCACTGCTGACGCTGCTGCGGCTGTGGGTGAGTTTCGGCGGTGTGTATCTCATCCTGCAAGGCTGGAATGTTGATTTCTCCGCCTGGATGAAGACGGAATTGATACAGCGCCTCACCGGCGCGGCTTTCTCCATCAGCATCGCCATCATTCTTGCCGTGCTGGCCTATGAAATCCTCTGTAGCCTGCAGGAACGGGCCAAGCAGCAGCAAGCGGCGGTGGGGCGCGGCAGCAGCGCGATTGATCGGTCGGCGCGGATGCAAACGCTGCATCCGTTGATCCGCAACAGCGCCGCGGTAGCGCTAGGCAGCGCCGTTGGGCTTATCGGCCTGGCGGAGCTTGGGGTTAATATCGCGCCGCTACTGGCCGGCGCCGGCATCGTCGGCGTAGCGGTAGGCTTCGGCTCTCAGGCGCTGGTCAAGGACATCATCACCGGCCTGTTCATCATCATCGAGGACACCATCCATATCGGCGATGTCATCACTTGCGGCACGCATAGCGGCGCCGTGGAGACCATGACCATCCGCACGCTCAGGCTGCGCGATGTCAATGGCAGCCTGCATGTGCTGCCCTATAGCGAGGTGATCGGCTTCATCAACCAAACGCGCGGCTTCGCTTTCGCGGTGATGGAAATCGGCGTCGCCTATGAGACGGATTTGCGCCGCGCTTTCACGGTCATGGCCGAAGTGGGCGAAGCACTGCGTCAGGACGGCGAGATCGGCCCGAATATTCTGGCGGCGCCGGAAGTCAACGGCATCATGAATTTCGCCGATTACTCCGTCATCATCCGGGTGCGGATCAAGACGCTGCCGGGTCAGCAATGGGCGGTGCGCTTTGCTTATATGCTGGCGGTCAAGGAACGCTTTGACGTCGAAGGCATCCGCATCCCGTTCCCGACCGTGACGCATCAGGTGCAGCGCACCGATCAGGCGCTGCTGGCGAACGCGCCGGAATTGCCACCGGCGCTGGTGCCGACCAGCCAACGGCCAGCATAGAATTTATACGCTGGCCGAGAAACCGCCGGACACCGGCGCGGCCGGCGGTGGTGCTGTAACACCCGCGGCCGGTTGCTCCGCCACGGCGCTGAGACCGGCGGCGATGTTGCGGTTGATGTCAATCAAGCTGGTGAGCAGCGCCGGATTATGTTCGGCCAAAGCGCGCAGACTGACTTTGTCTACAAAGCGGCTCAGATTGAGCAACGTGATTTTTAGGTCGCGCGGCAACGGATTGTCTTCCTCGCACAGGCTGACCTGGAAGACCGTCCATAATCTTTGGTTATGGCGCACATTGTCGGCATAGGTCGCGTAATCGGCGCTCGGCTGCTGCGCCTGATAGAGGCGCGCCGCGCAATTGAGCAGCGCCTGCGCTTCGATGGCGCGCTGCGATCCGCCGGTTTTCTGCTGATCGCTGTAGGCTTCGATCTTGCTCTGCGTGGTGTTCATCATACTCTCCTCTAGGCGCTGGCCGGTTGGGCGGTGATGGCGGTGGATTGGGCATGGGCGGCTTGTTGATCAGCCAGCAATTCCTGGCCGAGCTTCAATGCCTTGAAACTTTCCCCGGCGCGCAGCTGGGCGACAATCTCGCCCACATTGGCGCGCAGATGCGGATGCAACGCCGCGAATTTATCAATGGTCTCGATGACCAGATCGTCGAGCGGCTTGCCCTTGCCTTTGAAGAGATAGATCATCTGCAATAGGAAATAGACCGAGGCGGCGTCCGACTCGCTACTGCGCTCGATGTTCATCATATAATCCTGGCGCAGCACCGGGCCGTCGGACAGCACGAGCAGATCGGCCGGTTTGGTGCCGACATTCTTCAGCACGGCGCCGCCGGCGAAGAATTTTTGTTCTGGCTTGATGCGTATCTTGAGCGGCATGTCCCGACTCCTTCGAGAAAGCGGCTGAACCGCGGTTCAGCGGAAAAGTAGGAGGGCGGCGTCGCCGCCGCCCCCCGTTAGGCTTAGAACAACTGCAGGATAGCGGACTGCTGCTGACCCGAGATGCTCAAGGCAGTGATACCCAGCTGGAGGCGAGCCTGCAGGGACTGCAGGTTGGCGCCTTCTTCGTTGATATCGGCCAGCACCAGGCTGTCAGACGCGTTTTGCAGGGTCGTCACCAGAACCTTGGTGAAGTCCGTGCGCGTTTGAATGAGCGTGGAGTTGGTACCGAACGAGCTGGCGTTGGTGCGCAGGGTTGACAGCGCCGTGGTCAGCTGGCTGAGGGCAGCGTTGATGTCGCTGTCCGCGGCGAAGGCGTTGGCCGCCGCCGAGATGTTCAGACCGCTGCTGCCCGTGCTGAGGTCAACGCCCGCGATGGACAACGTACTGGTGTTGTCTTCGTTGAACTTGACCACCAGCGAGGACGTGCTCTTCAGCAGGTTGACGCCGTTGAAGGTGGCGTCGTTGACCAACGAGTCCAGCTGATCGCGCAAGTCGTTGAACTTGCCGGCCAGCGTGGTGCGGTCAGCCGAACCGGCCGCTTTCTGCAAGGCGTCGTTCGCCAGACCTTTGGCCTGTTCGACGATCTTGGTGATGCCGTCAATCGCGTTGGAGGCCGCTTTCACGGTCTGCAGCGAGGTTGAAAGATCGTCCTTGATGGTCGAAAGGTCGCTGGCGCGGTTCAAGAAGGATTGCGATTTGAAGAACGCCGAGGCGTTATCAATCGCGCTGTTGACCTTCTTGCCGGTCGCCAGACGTTCCTGCGTGATGCCCAGCTGTTCTGACGTGGTTTGCAGCGACAGCAGGTTGGCACGCGAGGAGGCCGTTAGGGTAATACCAGATATTGCCATGGGATGAACTCCTTTTCCCGGTTGAAGCGGACTCCTTCCGCGGTTTAACGCGTTTTAACCTAGTTCACGAAGGTGAAGGCCGGCTTAACGCGCCTCATTACGGATGCGAAAACTGTGCCAGCGCGGCCACAGCGTGTAGCGCTTTGATTCACAAGGCAGGCAACCAGGCAGTAGCGGCTGCCGGCGGCAAAAACTGCCGGTTGCGGTGTGATGTTTCAGCCAAATCGGCAGATTTTGCCGGGCGGGATGGCGCTGTCGGCTTAAGAAAGGGCGGCTAGCAACCGTTCGTTCTGCGCGCCCCAGTGCCAGGCCGTGACTTTGGCAGCGGTCGCAGTGGCGGCAGCGCGGGCGGCTTGATGGTCTTGATAAATCTTCTCCAGACCCGCAACGCATTCCTCTACGCTGCTTTCGCCCCAATCGGCGGTCGTGGCGCGCGGGTCAAGCGCCGGAGCGCACGCGGTTTGTTGAGTCAGTGGCGTGGCGCCGAGCAAATCCACCAGATCGCGCTGACCGGTATTGGCGGCCACCAAAACGGGGATGCCGCAGGCCATAGCTTCCATAGCCACCAGATTGGTGCCGCCTTCGCAGCGGTTGGGGAACAGTGCTGCATCGCATTCGCGCAGGATGGTGGGCATCACCATCTGGTGGGTAAAAGGCAGCGCGATGAATTGCTGCGAGGTCAGCCCTTGCTGCTGCAGCCAGCCGGCAATGTCCAGCCCGCCATTGCCGTCGCTTGCAGGCGTCGTCGAGATATGGCCGGCAGCGGCGAAAGGCGCTGGGTCGCTGACGGTCTGGCTCTGCCAGGCGCTGACGAGCATGGCTTCCGGATGCCTGGCGGCGAACTGCTTGAAGGCAGCGACAACAATGTCTTGACCTTTGCGGAACTCGAACTTGCCGCCAGAAAAGATTATAAAGCGGCCGGGAAAGAGGCCGCGCTTGGCTTGCGGGAAGAATAAATCCGCATCAATGCCCTGATGGCAGAGATGGACGGGGGCGAGGTTGAAGTTGCTCAGATAATCCGCGTTCCAACGCGAGATGGCGATGAAGCGATCATAAAGTTTGGCGATATCCCGGCCGTGCGGTGAGCTATAGAGATGCTCGATGGCGGCGCAGCCGATATTGGGGGCGCCGCGCACTTGATCAGAGCCGACGAAGCCGGCGCAATCATTGCCGACGCCATGCAGCACTGGAAAGTCAAACGCTTCGGTATGCTGCGGATCAGCGGCCAGAGCGGCGTCGAATTTCTCCGCTAACAGCAAGGCGGGCGTCAGGCGCATTTGCAGCAAAGGCGGCAGCGCCAGCGGCGCCGGTCGCTTGGTGAGCAGCAAGCGCGTGCCGCCCTGGCGGAAAAAGCTCTGCGCGATTTCGATGCCGTAAATGCCGTAGCCGGAGATGGTGGCCAGCGGCCAGGTGATGCCGAGTGAGTGCAGCATCAGGCTTTCGTCAACATCGGCCCCAGGGCGCGGCCGCCCAGAATATGCACATGGAAGTGCGGCACTTCCTGATGCGCGTTGGCGCCGTGATTGCTGATCAGGCGATAGCCGCCGGCTACCAGCTCGGCCTGCCGTGCCACCTGGCCGACGGCGCGCCAGAAGCCTTCCAGTTCGCCGGCACTGGCCTTGGCGGTGAAATCATCCAGCGAGATATAGGAGCCTTTAGGAATGACCAGAATATGCACCGGTGCCTGCGGTGCGATATCATGAAAGGCCAGCGCATGATCGCTCTCAAACGCTTTCTTACACGGAATCTCGCCGCGTAAAATGCGGGCGAAAATATTGTTGTTGTCGTAGGTCATGGCAAATTCCTCGGCTAAATTTTATGCCAGTATAAGCGAACGCTGAACACCTGAAACATAAATTTCGAGGTCGGTTGCCTTTCATATTCGAACAAACCCGGCAAGTTTGACGCAGACATAACAGAGCGGCGGAACGGCGAAGAAGCAGATAGCAAGCCCTATACTAGGGTGTGGAAGTCGCCACCCCATCCATCGCGACACCAGGATGGAACCGCGCGCTAAAAAACCCGCCAACAGACCAAGCTCAATGAGTCCAACAATGATTGGCGCGACAACGGCTTCAGGGCCGTCAACCTCGTCCAAACTGAAGTGCATCCAGTAAGCTAATGCCGCTGCAAGGATACTGCCTGGTACGAACAACCACCAGCGTGTCAGCAACGCCAGAGTGAAAAAGGGAACAGTATAAAATACTAGAATTTCATAAAAAAAGCTCATGAGAGACCTTGGCGTGTCTCTGAGACTTTTTCAAGTTCATGCTCAATTCAGCGTTTTCTTGCCCATGGCGAGATATTTGGCCTGACGTTGCGTCACAAGCGCTGTGCCGTCCAGCGGCAGCAGTTCGGCGATCATGCCGGCGATGGCTTCACCGACTTGCGTGATTGTCTGATCGACGCCGCGATGGGCACCGCCGAGCGGCTCAGCGATGATTTGGTCTATCAGCCCCAGCTGCAGCAAATCCTGTGCCGTCAGGCGCAGGGCGGCGGCGGCATCGGCCGCGTTGGCGGCGCTGCGCCACAGGATGGAGGCGCAACCTTCCGGCGAGATGACGGAATAGATGGCGTGTTCCAGCATCAGCACGCGGTCGCCGGCGGCGATGGCGATGGCGCCGCCCGAGCCACCCTCGCCGATGATGCAACTGATGAGCGGCACTTTGACGGTCAAGCAGGTTTCAATGCCGCGGGCGATGGCTTCCGCCTGGCCGCGCGCCTCGGCATCCACGCCGGGGAAGGCGCCGGCGGTATCCACCAGGGTGACAATCGGCAGGCGGAAACGCTCCGCCAATTGCATCAGGCGGATGGCCTTGCGATAGCCTTCCGGCCGCGCCATGCCAAAATTATGCTTCAGGCGGCTTTCAGTATCATGACCGCGCTCTTGTCCCAAAATGACCACAGCCTGACCATGCAGCCGCCCCAGCCCGCCGATGATGGCCTGGTCTTCGGCAAAATTACGGTCGCCCGCGAGCGGCGTGAAATCGTCAATCAGATGCGAGATGTAATCGCGGCAATGCGGCCGCGCCGGATGGCGCGCCACCTGCACCTTCTGCGCGGGGGTCAGTTTGGCATAAAGCTGCTTGAGCTGCTTGTCCAACCGCTGCTGCAGCTTCGCCACATCGTCGGCCAGATTCGCCTGGCTGCCATCGGTGCCGCGCCGCAACTCCTCAAGCCGCGTTTCCAGCTCGGCAATCGGTTTTTCAAATTCCATGATATGCATCTGTTAACCCCCATCTTGCCTTACGGCAATTTTCCATAGGCTCTCTAGCATGACGCGTAACCACGAGCAAACCGGTGGTTAGCGCGTCCAGACCGGCGGCACATCCCAGCTCATCTGTTCTTCGATGGTGACGGGACGGCGGATCAGGGCGAAGCTGTCGCCGCCCACCATGAATTCGGGGATCAAAGTGCGGGCGTTGTAGGTGGAGGACATGCTGGCTCCATAAGCGCCGGCGCAGCGAATGGCGACTAGGTCGCCCACCTGCATCTCCGGCAGCAGGCGGTTGCTGCCGAGCAGATCGCTGGTTTCGCAGATGGGGCCGACGACGTCATACAATGTATGACCTGCAGCGGCAGGTGTGACGTAACGCGCTGCCCCCCACCCTGACCCTCCCCCAGGGGGGGAGGGCATAGGTGCCGCATCCGGCGCGTCGTCTGGGTTCATTTTATTCACCGGCACGATATCATGCCAGGCGTCATACATGGCGGGGCGGACGAGGTCGTTCATCGCGGCGTCTATGATGAGGAAGTTCTTGTGCGCGCCGGTTTTGGCGTA
>CAZBSB010000108.1:1964-8080 GCA_964494535.1 uncultured Rhodospirillales bacterium | reverse complement strand
AATCCATCTGTGAAATCTATGGCAAGCTGTGCCGACGAGCAAGACTCTGCATTGTTTGAGGGTTACGGCAGGCGGGTAAATATTCGCTGCCAATTGCGCCTGCCTGTTTTATTATCCAAGACCGTTAAACATGGAGATTGGATGCCGATCATCGAACACGATCCCTGGCGGGAACAATATTTTGTTAATGTTCCCTGCCCCGCCGATGTCACCATTCCAACCGATGATACCGACAGTTACCGGCTCTATCCGGAGTTTCGTTGGATTTACAACAAGCTGTTGATCTGCGAGACGCAAGGCATCCGGTACGCGCCAGAGGGCATCGCGCCGGAAGTCTTTCCGGTGTTCAGCAAACCTATCGTCAATCTGCGCGGCATGGGGGTTGACAGCCATCGGCTGGACAGTATGGATGATTATCGCCAACTCTGCCGCCCGGGGCATTTCTGGATGGAATATTTCACCGGCCGGCATGTCAGCACCGACGCCGCGGTGGTTGACGGCGCGCTGACCTGGTGCCGCCATACCATCGGCCACGCCGCCGGCCAAGGCACATTTGACCACTGGTTCGTTGACCCCGCGCCGGACGCAGTGCTGGAAAAATATTGCGCCGCCTGGCTGAAGAAGCATCTGAGCCGTTTCACCGGCATGATTAATATTGAGACCATCGGCGGCAAAATTATCGAGGCGCAGTTGCGCTTCGCCGACCAGTGGCCGGATCTCTATGGCGCCGGCTGGATCGAGGCGATGGTCGGCCTTTATAGCCTGCAGCGCTGGGATTATGCCGACGCCGACCGCAAGGCCGGCTATAGCGTGGTACTGTTCGGCCCCAACGGCCGGCGCTATCTGCATCCACCGGCAGCCTTGCTGCAGCAGTGGCGGGAGCGGCCGCAGATTTCTAGCCTGCAGATTACCTTTCATGCCGACGTTAACCCGGCGTGGCACGCCATGCCGCCCGGCGGCTTCCGTCTGGCCGTCATCAATTGCTGGGATTTGGCGGCCGGTGCAGCGTTACGGGAAGAAATTGCCGGATACTTCGGCGTGCCAGCGCCAGCACGCTAAGGCGCCTTCTTGTCGGGCAACGGCTGACTGATCATGCCCGCGCCGTTGAACCATAGCGCCAGGCGGCGTGCGAGTTTCATCGCCGGATAGCACATCACGGCCAGCCACCGTCGGCGGAACAGACGGTTGCTGAGCTTGTTCAAGCTGCCTGTCTCCGCGCCCAGCTGCGCCATCAGGATCAGCGCTTCCTGGCCGTGATGCAGCTTGCCTTGGTATTTGATGACCATGCCTGCATCCAAATCCAACCCGGCGGCGCGGATTTCCTGCATGATGGGATGGTCTGGTTCCGTGCGGGCATCCACGCCGTGCAGCGCGCCCACTTCTTGCCGCACACGATAGAACGACGCGCCGAGGGTGCAGAGCGGACAGGCGCCGTCATAGACGAACCAGAGGTCGGCCGACGCGCTCATACCCAATCCGTGGCGCCCACTTTGGGCTTGACGGCAGTTTCGGGCAACGCGTCGAATTTGAAATGCCGGAATTTCACCAGCGCATACATGTTGAAGAAATGCATCGCGCCCAACACCAGAATGGCCAGGCCGATTTTCGTGCTGAGAAATTCGATGCTGCTGTCCGTATCCGTGGGCTTCACGCCATATTTCAGATTCAGGCATATAAACCCGAAATTGATCAGGTAGAACCCGACCAGCAGCAGATGGTTGACCGAGTCCGCCAGCACTTCATTGCCCTTGAAGTTGATGACCAGGAACGGCCGGCCGTTTTTGTTGAGCGAACGACCAACCCACATGGTGATAATCAGGCTGAGGCCGAGATAAGTCAGATAGAAGGGCGCGATCATGGTTTGACTCCTTGCCGGACACGCCGGCGTTGTTTATAATTCACTAAGCAACTAAATATAGTATAAGATATGTTTGCTAATTAGTCAATTGGCTAAATAAGGGATGGGCGATGATCGAAAAAGTGTTTGAAGCCCTGGCCTCCGTGCCGCGGCGCAAGATTCTGGCCTACCTCTCCGCCACCAGCCTAACAGCCGGCGAGATTGCCGAGCGGTTTGACATGACCAAGCCGTCGCTCTCTAAGCATCTCGGCATTCTGGAAAATGCCGGCCTGATCAAAGGCGAAAAGCGCGGCCAATTCATCCATTACAGCCTGGTGCGCGACAATCTGGTCAACACGCTCAACGGCTTCGTGCAGGATGTCTGCCCCGTGGCGCGACCGCTGAAGAAGGAAAGCCGGGAGAAGGCGAGAAAAAAGCCAGAGGCGACAAACGATGACCTATTATCTGTAGTTAACGCCTTCCTCGAGCAAACAGGAATGAGCAAATCACAGTTTGGAAAAAACGCTGTCGGTGATCCAAATTTTGTTTTTCAGCTGTTAGAAGGTGAACGCGAACCAAGGAGAGCTACTGTCAAGAAATGTCTAGACTACATACACTCGTATAGCTCTAAGTAAACTACTTACCTAGGTCTAAACAAATAAAGAGCAAAAATGTCGATTACATCTAAGGGGAATTGAGGTCATCTGATAAATTTTGTCACGCCTATTAATTCAAAGAAAATGCACACCCTATTTTACTTTATAACAACAGCCGGCTGGCGCGTGGCCATCAGGCCGCAGGGGCGCCAGATCATGACCAGCACCATGCCGGCGCCGAAGGCGAGCATTCGGAACTGCTCCTGCTCGCGGAATAGTTCCGGCAGGCCGATGATGAAGAGCGCCGCCAGCGCGATGCCCAGCTGGTGGCCGATCCAGAGAGCCTAGTCTAGTATAAGATAGTTTTCTGCGTCCAATTTTTCTGTTGTTCGCAAGCAATCAAGTAATAGTTGACAACATATGAAGCAAACTGTCGCCCAACAGAATGACTAACGCAAGTTTCATGTCCGAGTGCAGCATAGCAAGTGACAAACCACTACCAGCAAGGAAAAACGAATGGAAGTAGATTACCCGCTTTCAGCTGCCAATAAGCTCAAGGCTCCTGCCTTAATGCCGCAGCACATCATCTTCCGGCGCGTTGTCTTTCACATGCGCGGCTGCCTTGGCCGCTTCTTCGGCTTCGTTCCATTCAATCGGCGTGACGGGCTTGGTCATGGCGATTTTTAGGACTTCATCCACGGTGGTGACCGGAATGATTTTCAGGCCGCGTTTTACATTGTCGGGAATCTCGGCAAGGTCTTTCTCGTTCTCCTTTGGGATGATCACGGTGACAATGCCGCTGCGGAGCGCGGCCAACAGTTTCTCCTTCAAGCCGCCGATGGGCAGCACGCGCCCGCGCAACGTGATTTCGCCGGTCATCGCCACGTCTTTACGCACCGGATTTTGTGTCAGCACGGAGACGATGGAGGTGGCCATTGCCACGCCGGCTGATGGCCCATCTTTGGGCGTGGCGCCTTCCGGAACGTGAACGTGGATGTCGCGTTTTTCGATGTGGCTGGGCTTGATGCCGAAAGCCGGCGCTCGCGAGCGCACATAGCTTTCCGCCGCCTGCACAGACTCTTTCATCACATCGCCGAGTTTGCCGGTGGTCGTCATCCGCCCTTTGCCTGGCAGCGCCACGGCTTCGATGGAGAGGATATCGCCGCCCACTTCCGTCCAGGCCAGACCGGTGGTCACACCCACCATATCTTCGCTCTCGATCTCGCCGAAGGTGAATTTCTTGACGCCGGCATATTTCTCCAAGTTGCGGCGCGTGATATGCACACCCTTGAGATTCTTCATGAGAATCTCTTTCACCGATTTGCGCGCCAGATTGGCGATTTCACGCTCTAGATTACGTACGCCGGCTTCGCGGGTGTAATAGCGCACCAAGTCGCGCAGCGCGTCTTCGGAAATCGAGAATTCACCCTTCTTCAGCCCGTGCTGCTTGGTTTCCTTGGGCAGCAGATGCTGTTTGCTGATCTCGATCTTCTCGTCCTCCGTGTAACCCGAAAGCCGAATGATCTCCATGCGGTCCATCAGCGGCTGCGGCATCCGCAGCGAATTCGCGGTGCAGACGAACATCACGTCCGAGAGGTCGTAATCAACCTCCAGATAGTGATCAGCGAAGGTGTTGTTCTGCTCGGGGTCAAGCACCTCGAGCAGCGCCGACGATGGATCGCCACGCCAATCGGCGCCCAGCTTGTCTATCTCATCGAGCAGAAAGAGCGGGTTCGATGACTTGGCTTTCTTCATACCCTGAATGACCTTGCCGGGCATGGAGCCGATATAAGTGCGGCGGTGGCCGCGGATTTCCGCCTCGTCGCGCACGCCGCCCAGTGACATCCGCACGAAATTGCGCCCTGTCGCCTTGGCGATAGACTTGCCCAGCGACGTCTTGCCCACGCCGGGGGCGCCGACCAGGCACAGAATCGGCCCCTTCAGCTTGCTCTGGCGCTGCTGCACGGCCAGATATTCGAGAATGCGTTCCTTGACCTTCTCCAACCCGAAATGGTCAACATCCAACACTTTCTGCGCTTCTTTGATGTTTTTCTTGATCTTGGTGCGCTTGTTCCAAGGAATGCTGATCATCCAATCAAGATAATTCCGCACCACCGTCGCTTCGGCGGACATCGGCGACATTGAGCGTAGTTTCTTGACTTCAGCGGCGAATTTTTCCTGCGCCTCCTTGGGCATTTTCAGCGCCTTGGCTTTTTCTTCCAGGTCGCCGATTTCGTCGCGCCCTTCTTCGCCATCACCGAGTTCTTTCTGGATCGCCTTCATCTGCTCGTTGAGATAATATTCGCGCTGCGACTTCTCCATCTGCCGCTTCACGCGGTTGCGGATGCGTTTTTCCACCTGCAGCACGCCGATCTCGCCTTCCATGAAGGCGAAGATTTTCTCGAGGCGATCAACGACGACCGGCAGTTCCAGAATCCCCTGCTTCTCGGCGATTTTCAGCGCCAGATGCGATGCCACGGTATCGGCCAGTTTGCCCGGTTCCTCGATCTGATTGATGGAAACCAGCACTTCCGGCGGAATCTTCTTGTTCAGCTTGATATATTGCTCGAACTGGCCGGCCACGGCGCGCGCCAACGCTTCGATCTCGGCGGCATCGCCCATCTCTTCGGTCATCAGCGTGGCTTGCGCCTGGAAGAACTCCGTCTTGTCAGTGAAACGAACGACGCGCGCGCGTTGCCCGCCTTCCACCAGCACTTTCACCGTGCCGTCCGGCAACTTGAGCAGCTGCAGCACCGTGCCAATGGTGCCGGTCGTATAAAGGTCTTCAGTATTGGGGTCGTCCTGCGCGGCGTTCTTCTGCGTCAGCAGCAGGATTTGCTTGTCTTCCTGCATGACATCTTCCAGCGCCCGCACCGATTTTTCGCGGCCGACGAACAGCGGCACGATCATGTGCGGAAACACTACGATATCGCGCAGCGGCAGCACCGGATAGACCAGACCACCGGGAGCCGCTGTGACGGAAGACAAGACCATGACCATTCCTTTCGGAAACAAACTGCCTAAAAGCCGCTATTCTATGACTTCACATGGGTTGCCATGACGCGGAATTCAATCCGGCAACACAATTTTCAGTGTGCCAGAGCCGGCGCGGCGACCACAAGCATGAAGCGAAGATTCACCACGCTATGCCGCGCATCGCGGCGCATTCATCACAGTATTGATAATGTTAAATATCAGGATGGACAAATAACCGATTGATAAAACTAAATTTACCAATCATTCCGCCCAGATAGTTAGGCGATTTGCTTGATCGCCGAAAAACTGCAGACGCTAAGCTGAAGCCCCGGCGCCCTTGCCGCGCTCGGCACCGTGCACGAAGACGGGTTTCGCCTTGCCCTCGACCACTTCCTTGCTGATGACGACTTTCTCCACATTGGTCTGGCCGGGAATGTCATACATCGGCTCCAGTAGAATCGCCTCCATGATGGAACGCAGGCCGCGTGCGCCAGTCTTGCGCGCAATGGCTTTTTGCGCGATGCCAGACAACGCGTCGGTAGTGATGTCCAACTGCACATCTTCCATCTCGAACAGCCGCTGATATTGCTTGACCAGCGCGTTTTTGGGCTTTGTCAGGATGTCAATCAGCGCGGCTTCGTCGAGATCGCCCAACGTAGCCACCACCGGCAAGCGGCCGATAAATTCTGGAATCAAACCGAATTTCA